>NZ_KV823928.1:0-1091 GCF_001815995.1 Dietzia sp. HMSC21D01
GTGGGTCGCGCTCGGCGGCGCGATCGGGACGTCCGCGCGCGTCGCCGTGACGGAGGCGATCGCGCCGACGCTCGCCGCGACCCTCACCATCAACGTCCTCGGTGCGTTCCTGTTGGGCGCGCTGCTCACCGCCCTGGAGGGCGGTGAGGACGGGGGCGGCCGGAACCACGATGAGGGACGACGACGACAACGCGCGCGACTGCTCCTCGGCACCGGCGTCTGCGGCGGGTTCACCACGTACTCCCTCATCGCGCTGCAGGCCGCGACGCTGACCCGCGCCGGCGACGGGCCGGCGGCGCTGGCCTACTGCGTGGTGACGCTCGTGCTGGGCGCTGTCGCCACCACGCTCGGGATGGTGCTGGCCGCGGTGGCGCGCCGGGGGACGCCGTCGTGACGATGTTGTGGGTCGCGCTCGGCGGCGGGGTGGGCGCCGCGGCGAGGTACGCGCTCGACCGCGTGGTGGCCGCCCGCTGGCGGGGTCGGTTCCCGCTGGGGACGTTCCTGGTCAACGTGTCCGGGTCGCTCGCGCTAGGGCTGCTCACGGGCCTGCTCGTCGACGGCTCCCTCCCGTTGGTCCTCCTCGGCACCGGGGTGCTCGGCGGATACACGACGTTCTCCACCGCCAGTTACGACACCGTCCGCCTGGTCCGCGAGCGGCGGTTCGGCACCGCGGTGGTCTACGGGGTCGGCACGATGCTCTCCGTGGTCGCCGCCGCGGCGCTGGGGTTGTGGCTCGCGGGCGGCTGGTCCACTGTGGGGTGATGGGTCACCGGATGTTCGTGGCGGTCATGCCGCCGGAGGAGGTTCGTGGCCAGCTCGAGAGGTTCCTCGAGCCGCGGCCCGGATTGGCGTGGACGAGCCACTCGCAGTGGCACCTCACGCTGACGTTCTGTCCCGATGTCGACGACTGGCGCCTCGACGAGCTGACCGAGCGGCTGGAGGCTGTCGCCCGCAAGCACGAGCCGTTCCGCGTGCGCCTGGCGGGGGCCGGGGCCTTCCCGTCGGTCGAGCGGGCCAAGGTCCTGTGGGCGGGCGTGGACCAGCCGGAGGGGCGGCCGCTCAACGCGCTCGCCGCGGGCGCCCGGTCGGCG
>NZ_KV823929.1:0-10162 GCF_001815995.1 Dietzia sp. HMSC21D01
CCGGGCGACTCCGCCCGGGCCCTGCCGTTGTTCCTGCTCGACCACTGTGTCCCGGCCGCTCGCCTCAGGCGGCCCGGATCCGGCGGAGTTCGCCGGCCTGGGCGCCGGGGTGGAACTCCTCGAGCATCGTGGTGACGAGTTCGGCGATGGCCGAGCGCTCGGACCTGCTGAGGGTGATGTGGGCGAACAGCGGGTGACCCTTGAGCTTCTCCACCACCGCCTGGATGCCGTCGTGCCGACCGACCCGGAGGTTGTCACGTTGCGCCACGTCGTGGGTGAGCACGACCCGCGATCCGGTGCCCAGTCGGGACAGCACGGTGAGCAGGACGTTGCGCTCGAGCGACTGCGCCTCGTCGACTATCACGAACGAGTCGTGGAGGCTGCGGCCCCGGATGTGGGTCAGTGGCAGCACCTCGAGGATGTCGCGATCCATCACCTCGTCGATCACGTTCTCGCTGACGAGCCCCTCCAGGGTGTCGAACACCGCCTGCGACCAGGGCGACATCTTCTCCGACTCGCTGCCCGGCAGGTAGCCGAGCTCCTGACCGCCGACGGCGTACAGGGGCCGGAAGACGACGATCTTCCGATGTCGACGCCGCTCGAGCACGGATTCGAGTCCGGCGCACAGGGCGAGGGCGGACTTGCCGGTGCCGGCGCGGCCACCGAGCGAGACGATGCCGATCGACTCGTCGAGCAGGCAGTCGATCGCGATACGCTGCTCGGCCGAGCGGCCCCGCAGGCCGAAGGCCTCGACGTCGCCGCGGACCAGTCTGAGTCCGCCGTCGTCGGTGACGCGGGCCAGCGCCGAGGACGAGTCGGTCTGCACCCGCACCCCACAGTGCACGGGTGTTTCTGCGTCGAGGCCGGCCGCGCGGGCGACGAGCGGTGAGGCGCCGCCGGTCGAGAACAGGGTGTCTACGAGCTCCTGGGTGGCGGGCAGGTCCGAGACGCCGCTGTAGCCGGTGAGGACGACGTCCTGCGCGTGGTACTCGTCCGCGGGCAGTCCCACCGAGCCCGCCTTGACGCGGAGCGGGACGTCCTTGGAGACGAGGACGGTGTCGTCGCCCTCGGCCCGCAGGTTGAGCGCACAGGCGAGGATCCGGGAGTCGTTGCCGGTGTCGCGGAACCCGGCGGGCAGGACCGACTGGTCGGTGTGGTTGAGCTCGACTCGCAGGGTGCCGCCGGTGTCGGTGACGGGCAGGTCGCCGTCGAGGCGGCCGTGGCGCAGGCGCAGGTCCTCGAGCAGCCGCAGTGCCTCGCGGGCGAAGTAGCCCAGCTCGGGGTGGTGGCGCTTGGCCTCGAGCTCCCCGATCACCGCGATGGGTAGGACCACCCGGTTCTCGGCGAAGCGGGTGACGGCCCACGGGTCGGACAGCAGAACCGAGGTGTCGAGGACGTAGGTACGGACGGTGTCGGTCACGGCGCGCTCCTGGACCGCGGCACCCGCGGTCGTGTCGGGATGGACCGGTCGGCCCAGGTCGTCCGGAGACGACAGGGCCGGGTGCCGGCCCCCTCCCGATCGCCTGTAACGATCATCGGCTGGGACCTCCCGACGGTCGGCTTCCCCACCGACCGTTGGCCCCGACGCTACGCCCCGAATCACATCGCTGTAGTTAAGTCGACGTGAATTCTCCGCGACCTCCCGCGTCCGCCGTCTCCGGCCCGCCGGGGTGTCCCAGCGAGATCCCCGTGCCGTGGACGTTGGGTCGCTTTCTGTCAGCGGTGCTGAAGCCGTGGAAGGCCTCTCACTCCCGCCGGCGCGCGAGCACCTGAGCGGCGAACGCCTCGTTCAGCTCGAGGAGGTCGACGTCCGCGAGGCTCAGGTCGAGCTTGCCGAGCAGCTCGGCCGTGGCCGCGGTCCGTCACTCGACCATGAGGCGGATGGCCTCGGCGACCACCGCCGGCCGGTCGCCGCCCTCGATCTCGACCGTGACGAGCGTGGTGAGCTGGGCGCCGGAGGGCTTGCGGTCGAGTGAGGTCAGCTCGACGCCGGCCCGGATCCGGGATCCCACCGGGACCGGCGCGGGGAACCGCACCTTGCCGAGCCCGTAGTTGATCATCATCGAGAACCCGCGGATGTCCATGACCCGGTTCCCGAGTACCGGCAACAGTGACAGGGTGAGGTACCCGTGGGCGATGGTCGTGCCGTAGGGCCCCTCCGCAGCTCGGGCGGGGTCCACGTGGATCCACTGGTGATCCCCTGTCGCGTCGGCGAACGCGTCGACGCGCTCCTGCGTGATCTCCATCCAGTCGCTGTATCCCACGTGCTCGCCGATCGCCGCCGACACCTGGTCCAGGCCCTCGAACACCCTCATTTCAATCCTCTCCTCATCCCGGGCCGTGCTCCACCACCACGATAGACATCCCCGGGTGCCGCGGGGTCGCCTCCGGATCGGTCTTGCACGGCAGCGCGATGAGACCCGAGCGACGGGCGTCGGTGATGAACGTCGTGGCACCGGTGATGACCGACCATCAGCCGGGCGGAGCTGACGGTGCTCGGGCGGCGGCACCGCACTCGACCTACGCGCACGGGTGCGGGCTCACCGACCCGACGGCGACGCGGACGTCCTGGACTGGGCCTTCACGGTCCTCATGCCCTGAATGCAGGATGATGGTGCACATGGATACGACAGGCGATGCGCAGCGCGGGCCCGGCGGGGTCTCGCGTCCGCAGAAAACGGCGCTACTGGTGGCGAAGCGGATCGTCGAGGACATCGCCCGGCGCGGCAACACCGTCGGTGACCGGTTGCCGCCCGAGCACCTCATGCTGGAGGAGTACGGCGTCGGCCGGGGCACGCTGCGGGAGTCCCTGCGGTACCTGGAGCTCCAGGGGGCGATCACCCTCAAGCCCGGGCCGGGTGGCGGGCCGATCGTCCAGCAGCCCGACGGCGGGACGCTCGCCGCCGCGTTGAGCCTGCTCATGCAGTTCGAGAACGCCCCGTTCTCCACGATCATGGAGGCGAGGGCGGCGATGGAGCCGTCGATCGCGAGACTCGCCGCCGGGCGCATGAACCGCGAGGCGCTGGAGGAGCTCCGCCTCAACGTCGAGGCCACGCGCGAGGGGGCCGAGGAGGGTGAGTACTTCACCGAGGACTCCGAGCGGTTCCACGCCCTCATCGCGTGGGGGTCGGGCAACGTCCTGTTCGGCTATCTCTTCGACGCGCTGCTCGGGATCCTGGCGGGCGCATCCATGGGGGTGGCCTACCCGAAGCGACAGCGCGACCACACGTGCGCGATCCACGAGGACATCTATCGCGCGATCGCCGACCGCGACGCCGTGGCGGCCCACGACCTCATGGCGCAGCACATCACGGACCACCACCACTATCTGAAGAAGAAGTTCCGAGCGGCGTTGGAGCAGCCGATCCGATGGGACCTCGCCTGGTGACGGGCGCGGCGCGGTGTCAGATGTGCCGACCGCCGGTGATCTCCAGGACCGTGCCGGTCATGTAGCTCGACATGTCGCTGGCGAGGAAGAGCACCACCTGCGCGACCTCGCTCGGTTCTGCCGCCCTCCCCATGGGGATCTCGGCCATCTTCTCCTCCCAGATGTGCTCGGGCATCGCGAGCGTCATCGCGGTCCGGATGAGCCCGGGCTGGACGGCGTTGACGCGCACGCCCGCGAAGGCGACCTCCTTGGCCGCGGCCTTGGTCAGTCCGACGATCCCGGCCTTGGCCGCCGAGTAGTTGGTCTGGCCCACCAGCCCGACCTTCCCGGAGATCGAGGAGATGTTGACGATCGCCCCGCCCCCGTGGCCGCGCATGCGCCCCGCCGCCGCGCGGGTGCCGTTCCAGGTTCCCTTGAGGTGGATGGCGATGATGTCGTCGAACTGCTCCTCGGTCATCTTGCGCATCGTGGCGTCGCGGGTGACCCCGGCGTTGTTGACGAACACCCCGAGCGGCCCGAACGCCTCCTCGGCGACGTCGATCATCGCCTCGACCGCGGCGCCGTCCCGCACGTCGCAGTGCACGTACCGTGCGTGGTCCTCGCCCCCCAGGTCGGCGACCGCCGCGGCGCCGGCCTCGTCGTCGATGTCCCCGGCCACCACCCGGGCCCCGTTCGCGATGAACGTCCGGGCGATCTCCAGCCCGATCCCGCGCGCGGCCCCCGTGACGACCGCGGTCCGACCCTCGAGCAGTCCCATCATGTGTCCCCTTCGTCCAGTGCCCCGGCCAGCTCGGCCAGGATCGCCTCGGTGTGTTCGCCCAGCGCCGGCACGCGTCCCATCGGCAGTTCGACGTCCGAGAACGTCATCGGCGGCAGCAGTCCGCGGACCGGGCCGGCCGGGGTCTCCCCCTCGCGCCAGCGGTTCCGGGCCTCGAGCTGCGGGTGCTCGATCAGCCCGGCGACGTCGTTGAGCCGCGCCGCCGGCACACCGAACCGGTCCGGACTGTCGGCCCGCTCCGCCGAGTCGGGCGAACCACCCACCGACCCCGCGGCGGTCACCGGCTACCCGCCGCCCGCGTGGCCGCCCGGACGAGGCCGCCACCGATGATGAGCCTCTGGATCTCGCTGGTCCCCTCGTACAGGCGCAGCAGCCGGACGTCCCGGTAGATCCGCTCGACGGGGACGCCGCGGATGTACCCGCTGCCACCGTGGATCTGGACGGCCAGGTCGGCGGCCCGACCGGCCATCTCGGTGCAGTAGAGCTTGGCTGCCGACGGGGCGATCCGGCGGTCCTCACCACAGTGATACTTCGCGGCGGCCTCGCGGACCATCGCGCGACCCGCCATCACGCCCACCTGGATATCCGCCAACATCGCCTGTACCAGTTGGAACTCACCGATCACCGTCCCGCCCTGAGTTGCGGTGGAGGCGTGCGCGAGCGACTCGTCCAATGCGCGCTGCGCGGCACCGACCGCCAACGCGGCGATGTGCACGCGGCCCCGCGCCAGCGAGGTCATCGCGGCCCGGTAGCCCGCGTCCTCGTCACCGCCGACCAACGCATCGTCAGGTACGCGGACGGCCTGGAAGCTGACCTCGGCGGTCCAGGCACCCTCCTGGCCCATCTTCTCGTCCTTGGGCCCCACCGTCACGCCCGGCGTGTCCGCGGGGACGAGGAAGACGGCGACGCCAGTGCCGTCGGCGTCGGCGGGACGGGTCCGGGCGAACACGACGAACAGGCCGGCGAGCGGCGCGTTGGTGATGAAACGCTTGGCTCCCTCGATCACCCAGCCGGCTCCGTCGCGCACCGCCTTGGTGGTCAGCCCAGCCGGGTTCGACCCGGCGCCGTCCTCCGTGAGGGCGAACGACGCGATCACCTCCCCTAAGGCGATCGACCCCAGCCACCTCGCCTTCTGCTCGTCCGTCCCGAAGTTCACCAGCACCTGCCCGGCGATCCCGTTGTTGGTGCCGAACAGGGACCGCATCGCGAAGGTCGTGTAGCCGAACTCCATCGCCATCTCGACGTCCTGGGTCAGGTCCAACCCCAGGCCTCCCCAGCGCTGCGGGATCGCGTAACCGAACAGGCCCAAGTCGGCCAGCCCCGCGCGGATGTCCGCCGGGACCTCGTCGGCGTCGGCGATCTCCTGCTCGCGCGGCAGCACCACCGTACGTATGTAGTCGCGCGTCGTCGCGAGAATGTCCGCGAAATCGTCCCCGGAGACCTCCGGGTCCGCCACCGTCGTGTCCATCGCCCGCCTTCCGCCGCTTCCAGCGCGTCGCCTGGATGCTACCAACTATGATCATCGTTAGCGGGGAGCTTCATCCGCCCCTGAGTCCCACCGGATCTGCTGAGACGGACACCGGTGCCTGAGTACAGTCGGCGCCATGAAGGCTGCCGTGTGTGTCGAGACCGGATCCCCGCTGGTGATCGAGGACATCCCGATCCCCGAACCGCGGGAGGGCGAGGTTCTCGTGCACAACCACGCCTGCGGGGTGTGCCACACCGACCTGCACGTCATGAAGGGCGAGGTCGGATTCCCGCTCCCCGGAGTGCTCGGCCACGAGATCTCGGGCGTCGTGGCCGAGGTCGGCCGCGGCGTCACCACCGTCCGCCCCGGCGACCGGGTAGTGGGCTCGTTCATCATGCCGTGCGGCTACTGCGAGAACTGCGCGCGCGGCATGGAGGACATCTGCTCCACATTCTTCGAGTACAACCGCCTGCGCGGGACCCTGTACGACGGCGAGAGCCGGTTGCGCCGCGCCTCCGGTGAACCGCTGTCCATGTACTCGATGGGCGGGTTGGCCGAGTACAGCGTCACGCCCGCCACTGCAGTGTTCGCCCTCCCGGACCACCTCGACCTGACCGACTCCACGATCCTCGGGTGCTCGATGTTCACCGCATACGGGGCGGTCCGCAACGTCGGCGATGTCCGCACCGGGGAGTCGGTCGCGGTGGTGGCGGTCGGCGGCGTCGGCCAGAACATCGTCCAGCTGTCCGCGGTGAGCGGCGCGGAATCGGTCATCGCGATCGACGTCGACGACGACAAGCTCGCGCTCGCCCGCCGTATGGGCGCCACCCACACCATCAACTCGGCGCAGACCGACGCGACGGCCGCCGTCATGGAGATCACGGGCGGACGGGGCGTCGACGCGGCATTCGAGGCGCTCGGCTCCGCGGTCACGACCCGCCAAGCCACCGAGGTCGCCAGAGAGGGCGGGCGCGTCGTCGTGGTGGGCATCCCGTCGGCCGGGACGTCGCTGGACGCGGACCTGGCGCGCATCGTCCGTCGGAAGATCCAGATCAAGGGCTCGTACGGAGCGCGGGCCCGACAGGACGTCCCCGCCCTCATCCGCCTGCTGGCCGCCGGCAAGCTGGACCTCGGCCAGGTCATCTCGCGGCGTGTCCCGATGGCCGAGGCGCCGCGGACCTACGAGGCGCTCGACCGTGGCGAGGTGCTCGGGCGCGCCATCGTCCTCACCGGCGACTGAACTCACGCGTCGAGAAGAGCCTTTCGCACAGATCTACTCGGTCGACACAGGCGAAATCGTCTTCTGGATGGTGGCGAACGGCAATAGGCGGTGCGGCGGCCGCCGGGTACCGCGCGCACGCCGGATGACCCGCACACGCAGCGACCCCCGGCCCACCGCCGTCGTGGCGGGGGCCGGGGGTCGGGTAGCGCTGATCGAGCCGGTCAGAGCAGTTCGATGATGGTGGCGTTGGCCTGGCCGCCGCCCTCACACATCGTCTGCAGGCCGTACTTGATGCCCTCGTTCTTCATGTGGTGGACCAGGTCGGCGAAGATGCGTGCGCCGGAGCCGCCGAGCGGGTGCCCGAGGGCGATCGCGCCGCCGTTCGGGTTGAGCTTGGCCGGGTCCGCGCCGGTGTCGGCCAGCCACGCCATCGGCACGGAGGCGAAGGCCTCGTTGACCTCGAACACCCCGATGTCGTCGATCGACAGGCCGGACTTGGTCAGCGCCTTGGCCGTGGCGGGGATCGGCGCGGTGAGCATGATGACCGGGTCGTCGCCCGCGAGGGTCGCGGTGTGCACGCGTGCCAGCGGGGTGCAGCCGTACTTCGCGGCGGCCTCCTCGCTCATCACCAGGATCGCCGCCGAGCCGTCGGAGATCTGCGAGGCGTTGCCAGCGTGGATGACACCGTCCTCCTTGAACGGCGTCTTGAGCCCGGCCAGCGCCTCGACGGTGCTGCCGCGGCGGATGCCCTGGTCGGTGTCGAACACGCCGTCCGGGGTGGTCACCGGCACGATATGACCGGCGAAGAACCCGGCGTCCTGTGCGGCGGCGGCCTTCTCGTGCGAGGCCACCGCGAACTCGTCGAGCTGGGTGCGCGAGAAGCCCCACCGCTCGGCGATCATCTCGGCGCCCACACCCTGGTTGGGCGCGATGCCGTTGTACCGGTCCAGGAACTGCTGCCCGTAGGGGAACGAGTCGGAGGACACGTGCGAGCCCATCGGCACGCGAGTCATCGACTCCACGCCGCCGGCCACGACCACGTCGTGGTACCCGGACTCGACCACCGCGACGGCGAAGCTCAGCGCCTGCTGCGACGACCCACACTGCCGGTCGATCGTCACACCGTTGACCGTCTCGGGCCACCCGGCCGACAGGGCGGCGGTCCGGGCGATGTCGCCGGCCTGCTCACCGGCCTGCGTCACACAGCCCCAGATGACGTCCTCGACGACCGCCGGGTCGATCCCCGCGCGCTCGACGAGTCCGTTGAGCACCACGCCCGACAGGTCGGCGGGATGCACCCCGGCCAGGCCGCCCTTGCGCTTACCCACCGCGCTACGCACGGCCTCCACGATCACTGCACCCATGTAGGTTCTTCCTTCTCTCTCGTGCGTCCCCCGGTGCCGGACGCTCCCGGCCACTGGTGGGACATCCTAGGGTTATCCGATGTACGGCGGGGTCTTCTTCAGTTCGCCACGCGCGATCGTGCGGCGGTGGACGGCGTCCGGTCCGTCGACGATGCGCAGGGCCCGCGCCCAGGCGTAGAAGTACGCGAGCGGGGTGTCGTCGGAGACGCCGGCGCCGCCGAAGACCTCGATGGCCCGGTCGATGACCGCGCACGCGACCTGCGGCGCGATGACCTTGATGGCCGAGATCTCGAAGCGGGCCTCCTTGGCGCCGACGGTGTCAATCATCCACGCGCAGTGCTGGACCTGCAGGCGCGCCTGATCGATCTCGATCCGCGAGTTGGCGATGTGCTCCTGCACCACGCCCTGACTCGCCAGCGACCCGCCGAACGCGTGGCGCGACTTGGCCCGGTCGACCATGAGCGCGAGCGCCCGCTCGGCCATCCCGATGGCGCGCATGGCGTGGTGGATCCGGCCCGGTCCGAGGCGCGCCTGGGCGATCGCGAAGCCGGCCCCCTCCTCCCCGAGCAGGTTCGAAGCGGGCACCCGCACGTTGTCGAACACCAGCTCACAGTGCCCGTGCTGGTCCTGGTAGCCGAAGAGGGGCAGATTGCGCTCGATCCGCAGGCCCGGGGTGTCGCGCGGGACGAGGACCATGGACTGCTGACGGTGGGTCTCGGCGTCGGGGTCGGTCTTGCCCATGACGATGAGGATCTCGCAGCGGGTGTCGGCGATGCCCGTGATCCACCACTTGCGACCGTTGATCACGTACTCGTCGCCCTCGCGGCGGATCACGGTCTGGATGTTGGTGGCGTCCGAGGAGGCGACATCCGGCTCGGTCATGGCGTACGCCGAGCGGATCTTCCCCTCCTTGAGCGGCTCGAGGTACCTGGCCTTCTGCTCATCGGTGCCGAACAGGTGGAAGGTCTCCATGTTCCCGGTGTCGGGGGCCTGCGAGTTGATCGCCTCGGGGGCGATGACGGGCGACCATCCCGTGATCTCCGAGACGGCGGCGAACTCGAGGTTGGAGATGCCCGACCACTCGGGCAGGAAGAGGTTCCACAGGCCACGACGGCGGGCCTCGGCCTTGAGGTCCTCCATGATCGGCGGGTAGGCGTTGTCGCCGTGTTCGCGCAGATACGCGGACCACACGGGCTCGGCCGGGAAGACGTGCTCCCGCATGAACTCCCACATGTTCTCCTGCAGCTCGAGGCTGCGCTGACTGTGAGCGAATTCCATTGTTTCTACTCCTGTAAAGGTTGTCGGCGCGGACGCGGTCAGTGCAGGGTCATGCCACCGTCGACCACGAGAGTCGCGCCGGTGATGAAGGACGAGGCGTCGGAGGCAAGGAAGACCAGCGCGGAGTCGAGTTCGGGCTGCAGTCCGAGCCGCCCGAAGATGGTGCTGCCGGTGATGTCGGCGAGCATCTTCTCGGGGATCTCGTCGGTCATCTCGGAGGCGAAGTACCCGGGGGCGAGCGCGTTGACGCGGATGCCACGGCGGCTGCCCCACTGGTGGGCCAAATCGCGGGTCAGGCCGAGAACGGCCGCCTTGGTCGCGGAGTACGCGGCCTGGGGCGCGAAGCCGGCGGTCAGGCCCAGCACGCTGGCGACGTTGACGATGCTCGAGCCGGGCCCCATGACGGCCGCGCACTCCTTGGCCGCCCAGTAGGCGCCGTTCAGGTTGACGTCCACGACGCCACGGAACTGCTCGGGCGTCTCCTTGAGGGCGGGCACGGCGGTGCCGAGACCGGCGTTGTTGACCAGGATGTCGATGCGCCCGTGCGCGTCCATCACCGCGCGGACCATCGCCGCGCAGGCCTCCGGGTCCGCGACGTCGCAGGCCACGGTCATCGCGGTGCCGCCGGACGCACGCAGGTCGTCTGCGAGCGCCTCGAGCCGGT
>NZ_KV823930.1:0-3776 GCF_001815995.1 Dietzia sp. HMSC21D01
GGAGACCGGCGGGGCGGCGGCCCACGCGGAGTCACCGGACGCGGGGATCGGCCGGTGGGCGCCCGCAGGAGCGAAGGCCGCCCCGGTCAGGACGCACGTCAGGCAGCCCGCGCCGATGAGCCAGCCCTGCCCGACGATATCGAGGCCGCCGACCTCGACGCCGACGTCCGTCGCGACCTGCGCAGCCTTGACAAGTCGAACGCGGAAACAGTCGCCAAGCACCTGGTCGCCGCCATGCACCTCGTCGACGACGACCCGCAGCTCGCTCTGGCGCACGGCCGCGCCGCCAAGAACCGCGCCGGCCGCATCGGCGTCGTCCGCGAGACCCTCGGCGTCCTGGCCTACCGTGCCGGCGAGTGGTCCGAGGCGCTCAGCGAGCTCCGGGCCGCCCGACGCATCTCCGGCGGGCCCGGTCTGCTCGCGATGATGGCCGACTGCGAGCGCGGGCTCGAGCGCCCGCAGCGCGCCATAGAACTCGCCCGCGGTGACGAGTCGCGGATGCTCGACGCCGACGAGCTGATCGAACTGCGCATCGTCGAGGCGGGAGCCCGTGTCGACATGGGCCAGCTCGACGCCGCCCTCGTGACCCTGCAGGACGCCGGCGTCGACGCCGACGCCCGCGGCGAGTCCGCCGCCCGGCTCGACTACGCCTACGCGGAGGTCCTCCTGGCCTCCGACCGCAGGGACGAGGCGGCGGAGTGGTTCCGCCACGCACTCTCCGCCGACCCCGAGGACGTCACCGGCGCCGCGCCTCGTCTGGCCGAACTGGAGGACTGATCGCGGTGAGCGTCACCACCCTGGCCGAGGCCCACGATGCACTCCTCGTGGACCTCGACGGCACACTGATCCGCGGCACTGAGCCGATCCCCGGCGCCGCCGACGCGCTCGAGCGGGCGGGCCTGCCCGTGGTGTACGTGACCAACAACGCTAGCCGGTCCCCGGAGGACACCGCCGCCCACCTCCGCGAACTGGGATTCACCACGCGGCCCGACGAGGTCATGACCAGCGCACAGGCCGCCGTGGTCATGCTGCGCGACCACGTCGCCCCGGGCTCGAGGGTCCTGGTCGTCGGTCACGATAGTTTCCGGGAACTCGCCCGGGAGGGCGGCTACGATGTCGTCCTCTCCGCCGACGACCGGCCCGACGCCGTGCTGCAGGGCCTGTCGCGAGAGTTGACCTGGGCCGACCTCGCGGAGGGCTGCCTCGCGATCCGCCGAGGCGTGCCCTGGATCGCCTCCAACGTCGACACGACCCTTCCGACCGAACGGGGTCTGCTCCCCGGCAACGGATCCCTCGTCGCTGCCTTGCGGGCCGCCACGGATCGCGAGCCCGTCGTCGCCGGGAAGCCCGCGGCTGGCGTGCTGCGTGCTGCCGCGGACCGCGTCGGGTCCACACGCCCCCTGGTGATAGGCGACCGACTCGACACGGACATTGAGGGAGCCGTCGCCGCCGGGATGCCCGCGCTGATGGTCCTCACCGGCGTCCACGACCAGACCCACCTGCTGTCGGCGGATCCGCACCGGCGCCCCACCCATCTCGCGCCCGACCTGTCGGCTCTCGCCGAGCCCGCCGACGCGTCCCGGATCCCGCACACCGCTGAGTTCGACGGCGCGGTCGAGGCCGGGGTGCTACACCTCTCCGTAGTCCCGGACCATCTGCACGGGTTGGATCTGGCCCGAGCCGTGATCGCACTGGCGTGGCGTCACGACGTGTCGCAGGTGTCCGCGGGCGGAGACGGCCTCCGATCCCGGCTCGCGGATGCGGGACTCGTCGTCGGCTAGCGTGTAGGCCGTGACCACCCCCGGACCCCATCCACGTCCCGGGCCCACGGGGCCCGACATCGACGAGCTCCGCTCGGCGTTCGACGACCTGCTCGGCGACTCGGTCGGCGCGCCGGGGACCGACGCCGGCGGCGGGGCGGTCCGCGACGACCAGGTCGCCGCGCTCGACGCCGCCCACGAGCTCCTCGCGCAGGCTCTCACGGCCCTGGACAACCGACGCTGATGGCGGCCAGACGCATGCGGCTCGACGCCGAACTGGTACGTCGCAAGATGTGCGACAGTCGCGAACGGGCGCGGGACCTCATCGACTCCGGGCGCGTCATCGTCAACGGGGTGGCCGCCACCAAACCCGCCACCCAGGTCGAACCCACCACCTCGATCGCGCTCACCGCATCCGACGAGCCGGACTGGGCGTCCCGCGGCGCCCACAAGCTGGTCGGCGCCCTCGACACCTTCGCCGGCGTGACCGTCGACGGGGCGCGCTGTCTCGACGCCGGAGCCTCCACCGGCGGCTTCACCGACGTGCTGTTGAGCCGGGGCGCAGCCCGTGTCGAAGCCGTCGACGTGGGGTACGGACAACTGGTGTGGCGACTGCGCAGCGACGAGCGCGTCGGCGTCCACGACAAGACCAACGTCCGGTCGCTCACCCCGGGGGACATCGGTGGGGAGGTCGATCTCGTGGTGTCCGACCTGTCGTTCATCTCCCTGCCGCTCGTGCTGCCGGCGCTCGCTCTGTGCACGCGGCCGGGCGGGCATCTCCTCCCGATGGTCAAGCCACAGTTCGAGGTGGGGCGCGACCGCGTCGGGCAGGGCGGCGTCGTCCGTGACCCCGAGCTGCGGATCGAGGCCGTCACCGGTGTCGCCCACGCGGCCGCGGGACTGGGGCTCGAACTCCTGGGCTGCGTGGCCAGTCCGCTTCCCGGCCCGTCCGGCAACGTCGAGTATTTCCTGCACCTGCGCAGGTCCGCATCGGGAGAGCCGGCGGACCTCACCGACGAGTCGCGACACGCGATCCGCACGGCAGTCGAGGAGGGCCCACGATGAATGACATCCCCGGATCCGAGCAGCCCCGGCGCATCCTGCTCGAACCCAACATCGCCCGACCGGACATCGTCGCGACGGTCGCGCAGGTGGTCGACGCGTGCGCGGAGCGGGGCATCGCCGTCCGGGTTCTCGAGGACACCCGGGACCGGGTCGCCACCGGCGGTGGAGTGGAGTGCGTCCCCGACACGCCCGCCGCCGCTGAGGGATGCGAGCTCGTCCTGGTCCTGGGCGGGGACGGGACGTTCCTGCGCGCCTGCCAGTACGCCCACGCAGCGGACGTGCCCGTGCTAGGGGTCAACCTCGGACACATCGGCTTCCTCGCCGAGTCCGAGGTCTCCTCTCTGAGCGGCGTCGTGGAGCAGATCGCCGCACGCGACTACCGCGTCGTGGAGAGGATGACGGTCGAGGCGACGGTCATCAACGGCGAGACCCGGCTCGCGCACGACTGGGCGCTCAACGAGGTCAGCATCGAGAAGGTGGCACGACAGGGCGTGCTCGAGGCCTCCGTCGAGATCGACGGCCGCCCCGTCAGCGACTACGGTTGCGACGGCATGTTGGTCTCCACCCCCACGGGATCCACCGCATACGCGTTCTCCGCCGGGGGCCCCATCGTCTGGCCCGAGCTCGACGCCATCCTCGTCGTGCCGAACAACGCCCACGCGCTCTTCGCCCGGCCCATGGTCGTGGCGCCCACCTCCAGGGTCGCGGTGGAGACCGGAGTGCACTCGGGCCCGGCCGTGGTCGTCCTCGACGGGCGGCGCCTGGTCGACGCACCGCCGGGTAGCCGCGTCGAAGTGGTCCGCGGTCGACGCCCGGTCAAGTGGGTGCGGCTCGACGATTCGCCGTTCACCGATCGCCTGGTCACCAAGTTCCAGTTGCCGGTGACCGGGTGGCGCGGACGATCGGGTGTCCGGCCGCTCACCTAGGAGCATGGGTCAGTAATGGCTCGAA
>NZ_KV823931.1:0-13929 GCF_001815995.1 Dietzia sp. HMSC21D01
AGGACCCGGCCGTTCCCCCGCCCGCCGCGGGGGGCGCCGCCCGGCGATCGCCGTCCGCGGGAGGATCGGGGACGAGCGGGACGACGACGAGGTCAGCGGCCGAGTCCGAGCCCGACCTGTTCTCCCTGGACGCGAACACCCCGGCCGGTCCCGCGGACGAGGAAGGGAGTTCTCCCTCCGCCGCCGGCCCGGGGATCGAGGACCTCGTCGTCGACCTGGAACGCTCCCTGCTGACCGACGCCGTCCGCCGGGACCGCCGCACTCTCACGCGACTGCTCGACGTGCGGTGGCGGCAGGTGGACGCCGCGGGCCGCACCCGGACCCGCCGCCAGCTCGGCGACACGGACGGGTCCGTCGAGGACGTCGAACTCGAGGTGGTCGAGACCCGACGCCTCGGCGACGACGCGGTTCTCGTGCTGTGGCGCGCCACCGCTCCCGGGGGCGAGGTCTCGCTGGGCAGCTCGCTGTGGCAGCGGTTCGGCGGTGACTGGAAGCAGGTCTACCAGCAGGCCACCCGCGAGGCCTGAGGCGGCGTCGGCGTGTCGACCGCGCTACAGGTGTTGTATGGTCGGCGGCCGCGCCGACGCCCGGTTCAGCCCCGACGGGGCGCGGTGAATCCGACGGCCTGATAGACCTGCGACAGGACGGGGCCGGCGACCGCGCGGGCCTTCTCCGCGCCGTCCGCCAGAATCCGCTCGAGCTCGGCGCGGTCGGACATGAACTCGTCGAACCGGCCACGCAGCGGCGTCACGAACGCCTCGAGGGCGTCGGCCGTGTCGGTCTTCAGCGCGCCGTAGCCTGCTCCGGCGGTCTGGTAGTCGGCGACGATGTCGGCGATCGCGCGCCCGGTGAAGGCGGACTGGATGGCCAGCAGGTTGGACACGCCGGGCTTCATCTCGCGGTCGTAGCGGATGTTCCCGTCGGAGTCGGTGACCGCGCTCCGGATGCGCTTGGCGGAAACCTTGGGATCGTCGAGCAGGTTGACGACGCCCTTGGGGTTCTCGCCGGACTTGCTCATCTTGGCGGTGGGGTCCTGCAGGTCGTAGATCTTGGCCGAACCCTCGAGGATCTTGCCCTCCGGCACCACGAACGTCTTCTTGTAGCGGGAGTTGAACCGCATCGCCAGGTCGCGGGTCAGCTCGAGGTGCTGGCGCTGGTCCTCGCCCACCGGCACCAGGTGCGGGCGGTAGAGCAGGATGTCGGCGGCCATGAGCACCGGGTAGGTGAACAGCCCCACGGTGGTGCCGTCCGTGCCCTGCTTGGCGGCCTTGTCCTTGAACTGCGTCATCCGCGCGGCCTCGCCGTAGCCGGTGATGCAGCTCAGCACCCACGACAGCTCGGCATGCTCGGGCACGTGCGACTGCACGAACAGCACCGAACGGGCGGGGTCCACGCCCAGCGCGAGCAGCTGCGCGCAGCCGCGGAAGACCCGCTCGCGCAGCTCCTTGGGGTCCTGCTTGACGGTGATCGCGTGCAGGTCCGGGATGAAGTAGTAGGCGTCGTAGTCGTCCTGCAGCTCGACCCACTGCCGCACGGCGCCCAGGTAGTTGCCGAGGTGGTACGAGTCGGCGGTGGGCTGGATGCCGGACAGGACACGCTGGCGCTTGGCGGGCGCCTGCGCCTCTGCCGACCCGGCGGCGGGCGTGGGGGTTGCGGAGGAGGACGGCTCAGACATGGCCATCATCATCCCACGCTGCCGGGTTCTCTCCGTTGACGCCCTCGGCCCGCCGATGGGACGGGTCAGTCGACCGAGCGTGATGCCATTTCCGGCGGGAAACCGCCGGTCGCGATCGGGCCCCAGTCGTCGATCGTCACGCGGATGAGGCACTTGCCCTGGCGCACCATCGCGGCGCGATACTCTTCCCAGTCGTCGTGCTCGCCGGCGACGCTGCGGAAGTAGTCGACCAGCGGCTCGACCGCCTCGGGCAGGTCGATGATCTCCCCGCGGCCGTCGAGGTGGACGTACGGGCCGTTGAACTCGTCGGAGAGCACGCACACGCTCACCGCCGGGTCCCGGCGGATGTTGAGCACCTTCGCCCGCTGCGGATAGGTCGCCACGGTGAGCCGCCCCTCGGCGTCCACGCCGCACGTGACCGGTGAGGACTGCAGGCCCCCCGACGACTTGCGGGTGATGAGGATCGCGCGGTGCCGCGAGCGCAGGAACTCCTCGAGGCCCGCACGATCAGGGTGCTCAGCGGTCGCGTACTTCGGCATGGGACCGAGGCTACGGGCCCACCCGCCACGCGGCATCCGCGACCGCGGGCCGCCCCGGCGCGGACGCCCTCGTCGTCGTCACCCTCGTCGCCCCGGCGCCGTCACTCGTAGACGACGGTCACCGGCGCGTGGTCGGACCACCGCATGTCATAGGCCTCGGCGCGATCGACCCAGTCCTTGACGGCGCGGTCGACGAGGCCGTCGGAGACCACCTGGTAGTCGATGCGCCAGCCCGCGTCGTTGTCGAAGGCCTTGCCACGCTGGCTCCACCACGAGTACGGGCCCACCTCGTCGGGGCGGCGGTGCCGCACGATGTCGGTCCACCCGCTGCCGTCGGCGAACACGTCGGTCATCCACTCCCGCTCGTGCGGCAGGAAACCGGAGCTCTTGTGGTTGCCCTTGTGGTTCTTCAGGTCCTCTTCACGGTGGGCGATGTTCCAATCCCCGCAGATGATCATCTCGTGACCGTCGCGACTCTTCAGCTCGGCGGCGCGCTCGGCGAGGTACCCCCGGAACGTCTTCAGGAACCGGTCCTTCTCATCCTGCTTGGGCGTGTTGGCCGAGCCCGGCGGCAGGTACAGGCTGGCCACGGTGACGGTCTCGCCGTCGACCGCGCCGGGGTAGACGGCCTCGATGTAGCGGCCGGACTCGGCGAACTCCGGATCGCCGTAACCGACGCACACGTCCGACGGCTCCTGGCGGGACAGCAACGCCACCCCGGCGCGGCCCTTCATCGAAGACGCCGATCCGATGAGATGCCACCCCGCGTCGAGCGCGGGCGCGAGCGCCTTGCGGGTCTGCTCCTCGTCCGCGCGCACCTCCTGGAGGGCGACGACGTCCGCCCCGCTGCTCTCCAACCACGGCAGGAACCCGAGGTTGGTCTCCGACCGCTGCTTCACGGCGGCGCGGATCCCGTTGACGTTGACAGTGCTGACCGTGAGACTCACGGCCGCCATCGTAGCCACCCCCTCCAACACGGCCGGGCCGGGATCAGGCCGCCTCCGACCGCCGGACCCAACCCGGGGCACCGGTGCAGCGGCAGTGTCGGACGTCGTCCCACTGGAAACCGGGGCTAAGCGCCCCCGACGACCAACCGGAGCCCACTCGCGTGACGATCGCCCTCATCCGGCTCCGTGCCCGGAGTGGAGGGAGCACCAGGTCGAGCCACGGCAAGGAGTTGGCCGAAGGTGAGGGTGTTTATGTCGTCAGGCGAGAGTCCGGTCTCGGCTGCGAGATCCTCCACGATCGACCGCCCCAGGATCTCCCTGGCGGCGTCGAACACCTTGGATCGGGGCCACGGCATCGACGAGCCCGGTTCCGCACGTCGGAAGCCCCTCGCCGAGAGATCGCGGAACATCTTGGTGATCGAGGAATCCCCCACCACCCCGGCCCGCCGAAGGCCCGAGACGTACGCCATCGCGGACACACCCCATCTGAGCTTCCCGGCGATGAGCGGGTCCAGTCCCACCTCTGGCAGTCCCTCGCTCTGCAGCGTGAGCGTCGGGAGGAGAAGCTCGGACGCGAACGCATCGGCCTCTTTTTCGCACTCGGCCGTGGGATATGGCTCATGTGCGTGGAGAACGAGATGGCCGAGTTCGTGGGCGAGGTCGAATCGCGATCGCTCCGGGGTTTTCAGGCGGGAGAGGAAGACGTATGGACGGCCGTCACGCCACAGGCTGAAGGCATCGACGTCGGCGGACCGTCCCTGCAGGCCCATCACTCGCACCCCGTGCGCCTCCGCGAGCTGCACCAGATTCGGCAGGGGTCCCGGACCCAACGTCCATGCCGACCGCAGCACTCGTGCGGCCTCTTCCGGATCGCCCACCTCGGACAACACCGGCACATCAACCCGGGGCAATGTCAGGCGCCTCGCGAGCGCGCTGTAGAACTCGATTCCGACGAGCCCGTCCCCCGCTGCCGCAGCTCGCGTCGACGACGACGCCGACCGACGCGATCGAAAGTAAATCAAATCCGGCTCAAGCACGTCCGGCTCGTCCAGCTCGAGAAAGGCCCGCGATACCCCTGTCGCTGCCGAAAGGGCGCCCAATCGCCCCACCGGAACGCCCGTGGCCTCCCATGTCCGAACCGTCGACCCCGCGACTCCCACCACGTCCGCCAGTTCTCGCCGGGTCAGACCGGCGCGTACCCGGGCGAGGGCCAGCCTGGATCCATCAGCCTTCTCCTGCGGCGTGGATCTCGAAGTCGACGTCGTCGAACGCGGAGACATCGGTCGCCCTCACTTCCATGGCCGAGAACTGCATGGGGGTATCGATGATTGCACGGTCGCCCCACCGGGTCACCTTGCCACCCTCGATATCCAGCGGGAGCGACACCTCAGCAACGCTCGCCTGCGTCCCGATGTCGTGCCGGTACAGAAGCATCCACGTCTGACACGCACCCGCTCCGTCTCGGTTCGACTCCACGTCTATGTCCAGAGCCAGTTGGATCTGCTGATGCCGCCCGGGATCGTTCGATCGGACGTGTTCTTCCACAGCACGCCCCTTCGGGTTGGACGTCGACGGAATCGCCTCGGGGTCACCGGTACCCGAGTCGCCGCTCGCCACGATGAGGCGCACACGCCCGTCCGGCGACACGATCGTGGGCAGATTCTGCTTGTCCGCCAGCTTCCAGCCGTCGGTCGCCAGGTGGCGCCGGATCGACGCGACCGTCCCTGCCCAAGCGTAGAAACCCGGAGCGATCTTCGGCGCCGCGGGATCGAGGGCGAGCCCTTCGGCGAGACCGTCTCGAACCGCCTCGACTACAGCTCGCTCCGAGATTCCCAGGCGTCCGAGGATCTCCTTCGACGCCGGACGCCCGGGCGTGGCTTGCGCTGCATTCCCCATGGTCAGCCTCTCGGTGTGGTGACGAAAGCCGGTTGTCCCGGCCGCGTGCCCGCACCTTCTCAGACGGCTACGACATTTCAGGGCGCCGCGGTTTCTCCCTTGCGCACCGACCGCACGGCCACGACGAGGATCGCCAGCCCGAGCGCCGCCAGCGCGGCACCGGCGAGGGCGGGCGAGGTGTAACCCCACCCGAACGCGATCACGACCCCGCCGAGCCAGGCGCCGAGCGCGTTGGCGGCATTGAGTGCCGAGTGGTTGAGCGCGGCGGCCAGCGTCTGCCCGCGGCCGGCGTGCCGCATGAGCCTCGACTGCAGCCCGGGCACGAGCGCCGAGCCCGTGGTCCCCACGAGGAACAGACCGATCACCGCGGTCACGGGGTGATGCGCGGCGAGCGCGAACCCCGCCAGTACGAGCGTCATCACTGCGGCGATGCCGACGAGGCCCCGGTCGAGGTCGCGGTCGGCGACGATCCCGCCCACGATGTTGCCGGCCACCATGCCCAGCCCGTAGACGGCCAGGACGGCGGGCATCCACGCGCGGTCGATCCCGGCGACGTCGACCATCGTCCACTGGATATAGGTGTAGATCGCGAACATCCCGCCGAAGCCCACGCAGCCCACTGCGAGCGTGGCGAGGATCTGTGGCCGCGCCAGGGCGGCCAGCTCCTCGCGGGCGCGCACGACCACCGTGCCGGTGGGTTCGGGGACGACGACGAGGATGGCCGCCACGGTCAGTGCGCCGATCACCCCGACCGCGAGGAAGGCCGACTGCCACCCGATCGACTCCCCGAGCCAGGTCGCGGCCGGGACACCGATCACGTTCGCGACCGACAGGCCCAGCAGCACCTGGGACACGGCCCGCGCCTGTCTGCCCGGCCCAGCGAGGGACGCCGCGACCAGCGAGGCGACCCCGAAGTACGCGCCGTGCGGGATGCCGGCGACGAAGCGGGCCGCCACCAGCAGTTCCGCGGTCGGCGCGAAGGCCGCCGCCACGTTGCCGACGGTGAACAGGGCCATGAGCACCAGCAGCAGCGTGCGTCGGCGCCACCGCGACGTCCACACGGTGAGCAGCGGTGCGCCCACCACCACGCCGAGCGCGTAGGCGGTGATGACGTTGCCGGCCTGTGGCTCGGTGAGCCCGAACCCGTCCGCGATCGAGCGCAGCAGACCCATCGCGGCGAACTCGGTGACGCCGATGCCGAACCCGCCCAGCGCGAGCGCGAGAATCGCCGCCGTCACCCTCCGGCGGGTGGGCGCGGGCGCCGCCGTCACCCTCCGGCGGGTGGGCGAGGGCGCCGCGGTGGCAGACGCGGGACCTGCGGCGCCGGGCTGGACGGACAGGTCTGCGCCGGGTTCGGCGGCGGGGTCGGGGCGCGTGGTCACCGGAGCAGGCTACGCCGACCGACCGGGTGGTCTCGCCGCATCACCCTCTCAGGGGGCGGTACGCATGAGGCGCCGCCCGGCGAAGACCACGAGGAACGATGTGACGTACATGACGATGCTGTAGACGGCGGCGGCGAGACCGACCTCCTCGTCGCCGATCACCGTGAAGGCGATGAGCATCGTCAGGGTCGTGTTCTTGATGCCGAACTCCACCGCGACGGCGATCTGCTCGGCGCGGCCCAGTCGGCACACCCACGCGAGGAGTCCGCCGAGGACGATGAACGCGATGTTGAGGACGATCACCGCCGGGCCCACGGTGGCGACCAGGTCGACGATCCGGTCCCGCTCCCCCAGCATGATGCCCACGATCAGCGCCACCAGCACGACGAGACCCACCACCCCTACGAACCGCTCGATGCGCGCGGCCAGCGACGGGGCCTTCGCCCGTAGCACCATGCCGATCGCCACCGGGATGAGGATGACACCCAGCAGCAATCCGAAGGTCTGGGCCAGCGGGACGCTCACCTCAGAGTCCGCCGCGCCCGGGATGAACCGGACGCCGAGGTCGAACCACAGCGGCAGGGTGAGGATGACCGCCACGGACGTGATCGCGGTGAGGATCACCGATAGTGCCACGTTCCCGCGGGCCAGGTAGGTGATGAGGTTGGACGTGGCCCCGCCGGGCGTCGCCGCCACCAAGACCACCCCGAGCGCGAGCATCGGCGTGAGGTCGAAGAGGAGGGCGACCCCGACGCCCACCAGCGGCACCAGGACGAGTTGGCCGACCAGGCCGACGATCGTGGCCCGCGGCGATCGAGCCTGGACCGCGAAGTCCTCCCGCGTCAGACTCAGACCGATCCCGACCATGATGATGGCCAGGGCGATCGGCAGACCGACGTCGATCAGGGGGCTCTGGTCCACGGAAACTCCTGGGGCCAAGGGGCAGGGACGGCCACACTGTGAAGTGGACCACTGTCCGGTTGACCGTAGCCCATCCCGCCGCGGGCGGTGGACCCGCGCGTCGATTCAGCCTGGATCAGGAGCCGGCGCGGGTGCGCTTTAGGTTCTCGTCCAGCGCGGCGAGAAAATCCTCGGTATTGAGGTACCCCTGGTCGTCTCCGACGAGCACGGCGAGGTCCTTGGTCATCTGACCACCCTCGACGGTGTTGATCACGACGTCCTCGAGCTGGTGGGCGAACTCGATCACCTCGGGGGTGTTGTCGAGCTTGCCGCGGTGCTCGAGGCCGCGGGTCCACGCGAAGATCGAGGCGATCGGATTGGTGGAGGTCGGCTCGCCCTGTTGATGCCGGCGGAAGTGGCGGGTCACGGTGCCGTGGGCGGCCTCGGCCTCGCAGGTTTTCCCGTCCGGGGTGAGCAGGACCGAGGTCATCAGGCCGAGTGAGCCGAAGCCCTGTGCCACGGTGTCGGACTGAACGTCGCCGTCGTAGTTCTTACACGCCCATACGTAGCCGCCCTCCCACTTCAGCGAGGACGCCACCATGTCGTCGATGAGCCGGTGCTCGTAGGTCAGGCCCGCCTCCTCGAACTTCTCCTTGAACTCGCGGTCGAAGACGTCCTGGAAGATGTCCTTGAAGGCGCCGTCGTAGGCCTTGAGGATGGTGTTCTTGGTGGACAGGTACACCGGGTAGCCGCGGTCCAGGCCGTAGTTGAACGAGGCGCGCGCGAAGTCCTCGATGGACTTGTTGAAGTTGTACATACCCATCACCACGCCGCCCTCCTCGGGCAGGTCCACCACCTCGTGCTCGATCGGCTCGGACCCGTCGGCCGGCGTGAAGGTGATGGTGACCTTGCCCGCCCCCGGGGCCTTGAAGTCGGTGGCGCGGTACTGGTCCCCGAAGGCGTGACGGCCGACGATGATCGGTTTGGTCCAGCCCGGCACGAGACGGGGGACGTTGGAGATGATGATCGGGGCGCGGAAGATGGTACCGCCGAGGATGTTGCGGATCGTGCCGTTCGGCGAGCGGTACATGCGCTTGAGCCCGAACTCCTCCACGCGGGCCTCGTCGGGCGTGATGGTCGCGCACTTGACGCCGACGCCGTGCTTCTTGATCGCGTTGGCCGCGTCGACGGTGATCTGGTCGTCGGTGGCGTCACGACTGTAGATCCCGAGGTCGTAGTACTCGAGGTTCACGTCCAGGTAGGGATGGATCAGTTCGTCTTTGATGAACTTCCAGATGATGCGCGTCATCTCGTCGCCGTCGAGTTCGACGACCGTCCCCTCGACCTTGATCTTCGACATCGGTCCCTCTTTCCCCGCCCGGACCTCGTGAGACCGGCGCTGTCGGTGAACATCGTGACGTGCGTCTCATGTTACTGATCCGGGACACCCGGAGGGTCCGCAGGGGCGAGGTGGCCCCTCGTTGCAGCCGCGGAGAGGCTTAGGCTAGCCTGACCCCCAGGTCATGAGTTCCAGCGCGAAGCCCCGGCTCGCTGGACGGCAACCCTCCACCGCGGTGGGGTGCCCCGGGAGACGACCTGGCCACCACCCGACCGGGTGGACGGGCAAGCGCGGGTCCGCTGTCTGACGAAGCGGCCGGACCCTTCTGACGAAAGGAGGGGCTCCGCCCCTATGACCTACGACAACAGCAACCCTGACTGGGCCTTCGAGACCCGCCAGATCCATGCCGGGCAGCCCGTCGACTCCGACACCGGCGCCAGGAACCTGCCGATCTACCAGACCACCTCGTACGTCTTCGCCGACGCCAAGCAGGCGGCCGACCGGTTCGCCCTCGCAGAGATGGGCCCCATCTACACCCGTATCACCAACCCGACGGTGGCGGCGGTCGAGGACCGCATCGCCTCTCTGGAGGGCGGCGTCGCGGGTCTGCTGTTCGCGTCCGGTCAGGCGGCCGAGACCGCCGCCATCCAGGCCATCGCCCAGTCCGGCGGCCACGTCGTGTCCTCCCCGCGCCTCTACGGCGGCACGGACACCCTGCTGCGGCACACCCTGCCCAAGTACGGCATCGAGACCACTTTCGTCGAGAACCCGGACGACCCCGCCTCGTGGCAGGCGGCGGTGCGCCCCAACACCAAGCTGTTCTTCGCGGAGTCCATCTCGAACCCGCTCAACGACATCCTCGACATCCCGGCGATCGCCGAGGTGGCGCACGACAACCAGGTGCCGTTGGTCATCGACAACACGGTGGCGACCCCCTACCTGATCCGTCCGCTCGAGCTGGGAGCCGACGTCGTGGTGGCCTCGGCGACCAAGTACCTCGGTGGCCACGGCTCGTCCCTGGGTGGAGTGCTCGTGGACGGCGGCAAGTTCGACTGGCGTGTGCAGCGAAACGGTGAGGACGTCTTCCCGTCCTTCACGACCCCCGACCCGGCGTACCACGGGCTGGTCTACGCCGACCTCGGAGCGCCCGCGCTCGCGCTCAAGGCCCGCGTCACCCTCCTGCGGGACACCGGTGCGGCCGCGTCCCCGTTCAACGCGTGGACCCTCGCCCAGGGCATCGACACCCTGAGCCTGCGGATCGAGCGCCACGTGTCCAACGCGCAGCGCATCGCCGAGTGGCTCGAGGCCCGCGAGGACGTCGCCAAGGTGCAGTACGCCGGCCTCGCGTCGTCGCCGTACAACGAGCTGCAGAAGAAGATCTCCCCGAAGGGCGCCGGCGCGATCGTGACGTTCGACATCGTCGTCCCCGACGGCGCGTCGGACGAGGAGGTCAAGCAGCGCGCGTGGACGTTCATCGACGCCCTCAAGCTGCACTCGTGCCTGGTGAACATCGGCGACGTGCGGTCGCTGGTGTCCCACCCGGCCACGACGACCCACTCACAGGGCACCCCCGAGGCCAACGCGATCGCGGGTGTCACGTGGGCGACCATCCGCCTCTCGGTGGGCATCGAGTCCGTCGAGGACCTCATCGCCGACCTCGAGCTCGGTTTCGCCGCGATCTCCTGACCCGATCCCATGGTCAGCTCTTCCGATCCGCTCGCGCTGTTGCCCCCGGGTGACGGCACCCTCGGCCATGTCGCCATCGGCGACATCACATTAGTCACCGGTGTCGTCCTCCCGGGGGTGACGCTCGCCGTCCAGCGATGGGGGCGGATCGCAGAGGACCGCTCTAACGTCGTGCTGGTCGAGCACGCGCTCACCGGTGACTCGCACGTCGTGGGACCGGTCGACTCGCTGCACCCCACCCCGGGATGGTGGAACGGGCTCGTCGGGCCCGGTCTGCCGCTGGACACCGATCGCTACTGCGTACTGTCGGTCAACGTCCTGGGTGGCTGCCGGGGGTCGACCGGCCCCAGTTCGCTACACCCCGACGGCCACTACTGGGGAGCCCGGTTCCCCGCCGTCTCGGTGCGGGACATGGTCGAGTCCGAGCGCGTTCTGGCCGATCTGCTGGGCATCGAGCGCTGGGCCGCCGTGATCGGCGGATCCATGGGCGGGGCCCGCGCCCTGGAGTGGATGGTCTCCCACCCGGACCGCGTCCGCGCCGCGTGCGTACTGGCGGTCGGCGCCCGGGCGTCGGCCGATCAGATCGGTATCCAGACCGCGCAGATCATGGCCGTCACCTCAGACCCGCACTGGCAGCAGGGCGGGTACCACGGCACCGGGCGCACACCCGTGACAGGACTCGGCATCGCCCGCCGCATCGCCCACCTGTCCTACCGGGGCGAGGTGGAGCTGGACGAGCGCTTCGCCAACCGTCCCCAGCCCGGGGAGGATCCCCGCGGCGAGGACCTGTCCATGTCGGGCCGCTTCGCCGTGCAGTCGTACCTCGACCACCAGGCCGGCAAGCTCGTCTCCCGCTTCGACGCCTGCACGTACGTGCTGCTCACGGACGCGTTGAACCGTCATGACGTGGGCCTCGAGCGCGGCGGCGTCGAGGAGGCACTGCGCTCGTGTCCGGTTCCCTGCGTCATCGGCGGCGTCACCACCGACCGGCTCTATCCGCTGCGTCAGCAGGAGGAGCTCGCCGCTCTCCTCCCCGGGGCGGACCCGCTGGTCGTCATCGACAGTCCCGCCGGACACGACGGGTTCCTCACCGAGGCGGACGTGGTCGGCCCGATGCTCGCGCGCACCCTGGAACTCGCCGAGCAGGGAACCGCCGAGAAGACGCGGGGGCACGCGTGACTGGCCCGGACCACCACGATCACCCGCATCACGCCTCCGAACGGGACCAGACCCCCCGCCCCGCCGCGATGCTGCTGACCGGACTGGCGGCCGGCCTGGGGATCATCGGCGTGGCCATCGGTTTCGCCACCGTGCTCGGCCTGGCCGCCACCGCGAGCGGAGGCAGCGGTACCGCCGGATTCGGGCCCCTGTTCGTCTCAGCCGTCTCCTCGCTGGTCCTGGGGCTGCTGCTTCTCGTCGGCGCGGTCCTGCTGTGGCGGGCGCACCGTGCGTCGCTGGTGGTGATCAGCGCCGGCGTGGGCCTGCTGACGCTCAGCTCACTCGCCCGGACGGTGCTGGACAGCCTCACGTTCATCTCGGTGGTCGGCACCGTGTTCTCGTTGCTCGCCCTGGTCGCAATGGGATCTCTCATCGCGTCGGACGGGGTTCGCGATCATGTCCGCGAGGGCGTCCCCCTCCGGCTCCGCTGACCCACTCCCCCGCCGACGCGGTCCCCCGGCGAGCCGCACAACTCGCCTACGCGCTTCGTGCCGTCAGGTCGCAACGCCGCCCATCGGATCGAGCGCCGCCCAAGGGAACCCCTAGGCGGCGCGCATCCCGATAGGTGACCTGCGATGCAATGACGTGCCGTCGTGCGAGATCGTCCATCCATGACCCGCGCGCGGCACGATGCGTGCTGCTCAGCCCGGGAAGTCCAGCACGCGTACACGTCCGTCCGCAGGCCCGGCGCTCTCCACAGCTAGGCCGCGTAAGGCGGTGCTGAGCCGATTTCCCGGTGTCTGGGCCCAGATGATCGGGCCCATGAACACACCAGACGACCTGATCTCCCTGCTGGTCACCTCCGATCAGCTACTCGCCCGCGGAATCACGAGTCAGAGCATCAACCGCGCGGTGAAGTCCGGCGATCTGATCCGACTCAGGCCCGGGTTCTACGTCGAAGGGCGAGCGCGTGACCTCGGAAGGCGCGAGCGCCACCTCTTGTCGATTCTGGCCGCGGACGCCGCACTCGACGCGCCGGTCTTCTCCCACTCATCCGCGGCCCTCCTCCACGGGCTTCCGGACTGGGGTCTTCCGCTGCGCAGGGTCGCGGTGTGCGAGGACGGCCCGACGCCGCGGTCCCGCACAACCAGTCTGACGACCTTCCGCACCGCGCCCGGCCTGTCCGATGAGGTGATGACGGTCAATGGATTGCGGGTCACCACCCCGGCACGAACGGTCACCGACATCGCGATCTCGACGCCCAGAGACGCTTCCGTGGCGGTCGCCGACGCGGCGTTGTACGGGGAGATCGTCACCAGGGACGCGCTCGACGAGTCTCTGCGCAGATCCGCGGGTCGTCGCGGGATCAGACGTGCACGGCAGTCGCTGAGTGTCGTCGACGGGAGGAGCAAGAGCGTGGCAGAGAGCCTCAGCCGGCTGACCTTCCACGACTTCGGCCTACCGGAGCCCGAGCCTCAGGTGGACGTCTTCACCTCTCGAGGCGTTCGGGTCGCCCGTGTGGACTTCTTGTGGCGGGAGTACGGCGTGATCGGAGAGTGCGACGGTTTCGGCAAGTACTTCGACGGGCTGAGCCCCGGAGAGGCACGGCGCCGCCTGGGTATGGAGAAGGACCGCGACGCCGAACTGATGGCCCTCGGTTATCGGGTCCTCCACTGGCGGTGGCGCGATCTGCACGAACCGCATGTGCTGGCTGCGCGGATCAAGCGTGTGCTCTTTGCAGCCGCTGCGTGATCGAGGCCGATCCGGCGGACCCGCCAGCGGCTGTGGCCCGGGCCCTCCCAACCGGGTGCAACCACCGGGCAGAAGCCGCCGGGCGCACCCCCAGAGCTAGCGCCGCCTATCCGACTATGCGCCGCCTACGGGGCCCCATAGGTGGCGCGCGGTCGGATAGGTGGCGCGCGATTCGATAGGTGTCGCCGACGTCAGCGGAGCGGCGACCGCGCGCGGAGGCTGCCGCGAGCCCAGCAACCGCACCGAGCGCCACAGCACGGCCAAGCGCGGAGGCTGCGGCGAGCCCGGCAACCGCGCCGGACACCGCAACCCCGCGGGGCATAGCACCCCCGCCGTGCACGACCCGGAGGATCAGCCGGTACCGAGCGAGTCGACGGACGTGGCCAGCCACAGGATGACGGCCCCGATCCCGACGTAGAACGCCACGTCGAACTTCTTGCCGCGTACCCCGAGCAGCCGCGCCCGCTCGTCCGGGAGCACCGCGCGCAGGGTCGCCGCCGCCAGCGCAACCAGCCCCAGCAGAAACGCGCCCCTGCGCCAGCGTTCGAGGATGACGAAGCCCAGCGCAACGACGACCCCCGCCAGCACGAGCGCGAGCGGCCACTGCGCACGCACCTGCGCCCACGTCAGGCGCGCGGGGCGCGTCCGGCGGGGC
>NZ_KV823932.1:0-4628 GCF_001815995.1 Dietzia sp. HMSC21D01
GGGCAGGTGAACGCGGCGGCGAGCCGCATCGGCACCCTGCTGGTGCCCGGGCCGCTGGCCAGCGGTGTGCGGTCGCCGCCGACGACGAGCTGCGGCGCGACGGACAGCACGAGCTCGTCGACCGCGCCCTCGCGGAGGAAGGTGCCGAGGAGTCCGGGGCCGCCCTCGAATGCCACCTCGGACGCCCCGAAGTGGGTGGCCAGCGATCGGACCGCCGCGCGCAGCGGCCCGGGGTCCAGCACGTGGACGGTCACGCCCTGTCGGCGGGCGGCCTCCAGGCGGTCGCCCGGGACGCCGTGTGCGGCGACGACCTGGACGGCGTCGCCCAGGGGCGCGCAGTGGTCGATCAGCCGGTCGGGGATGCTCCGGGTGAACACCAGGACCACCGGCGGGGGACCGGGGCGTCGGTCCGCCCAGGCGTCGGCGATCGTGGCGGGACCGTATCCCTCGGTCAGCGCCGTGGCGGAGCCCACCATCACCAGGTCGGCCCGGGCGCGCATGGCGTCGTAGACGAGCCTGTCGGTCGGGGTGCCGAGCCCGCCGCTACGCCCGTCGACGGTCGTGCTGCCGTCGACCGTGGAGATCATTACCGCCCGGATGCGGGGCAGGGCGAGATCGGGCTCCGGCTCCAGCGCCTCCCAGAGGGTGTCCAGGGCCGCGGGGTCGTCGTCGATCACGGTGAGCCGTGTCGTGTGCACCGCGGACTCCTTCCGTTCTGACGTCGGATGCCCCCACGATAGGCTCTGCGTATGGTCTCTCGCCTCGTTGACGTCACCCCGGTGGTCCCTGCCGACCAGCTCGTGGCCCAGATGGTGCCGCCGTCGATGTTCGACGACGTCAGCTTCGACTCCTACATCCCGGATCCGGCGCAGCCCTCGCAGGCCGCCGCGGTCAAGGCGTGTCGGCAGTTCGCGGAGGAGGTCAACTCGCGGCGCGCGCCGAAGAAGGGCCTATTCGGGCGGCGCCCCAAGGCCGTCCAGGGCACCGGTATCTACCTCGACGGCGGGTTCGGCGTGGGTAAGACCCACCTGTTGACCTCGATCTATCACAACTGTCCCGAGCCGAAGGCGTTCGGCACGTTCGTCGAGCTGACGCACGTGGTGGGTGCGCTCGGCTTCAACCGGGCGGTCGAGGAGCTCTCGGGCCACTCCGTGCTGTGCATCGACGAGTTCGAGCTCGACGACCCGGGCGACACCATGCTCGTCTCCCGCCTGCTCGCCGAGCTGACGACGGCCGGCGTCAGTGTGGCGGCCACGTCCAACACCCTGCCCGAGCAGCTGGGGGAGGGGCGCTTCGCGGCCAAGGACTTCATGCGGGAGATCCGCAAGATGTCGGGCATCTTCGAGTCCATCCGGGTGGACGGCCCGGACTACCGGCACCGCAACCTGCCGCCGGCCCCGGACCCGATGACCGACGATGACCTGCGGGCGGACGCCGAGGCGGTCGACGGCGCGACGTTCGATGACTTCGACGAGCTGTGCCAGCACCTGTCGACCCTGCATCCCTCCAAGTACAACCGCCTGGTCGACGGGGTGAACCGTGTCTGCCTGAGCGGGGTCAAGCCGCTGCCGGACCAGTCGATCGCGCTGCGGCTCGTGGTGCTCGCGGACCGTCTCTACGACGCGGGCATCCCGGTGCGGAACTCGGGCGACAAGCTGGACGCGATCTTCACCGAGGAGATGGTCGCCGGCGGGTACCGCAAGAAGTACCTGCGGGCGACTTCGCGCCTGCTGGCGCTGTCCCGCTTCGAGACCGTCGGCGGCTGAGCGCCGGCCGCAGCTGGCTCATTCCCGACGGCAGCGCCGCAGCCGGCTGATCGCCGGCCGCAGCTGGCTCATTCCCGACCGCAGCGCCGCGGCGCGCCCGGGGCCGGCGACCCGCCCGGGTTCTCAACCCGCGACGTCGCTTATCGGATCACCCGCCACCCATCGGCCTCCGCGCCGCCTATCTGCCTACGCACCACCTATCCGATAGCGCGCCACCTATCCGATAGCGCGACGCCTACGGGATCCCACAGGTGGCGCGTGGGCAGATAGGTGGCGTTGCCACAGCCGGGCATCGCCAGGGCGGCCTATCCCGAAGGAGCGCTCGAGGACCGGGATCGTCCGGCCGCGGCAGCGCGGCTCAGAAAGAGCGCGATTCAGAGAGGCAGTTCGTAGACGACATCGGTGTTGGCGACGCCGCCCACGTCAAGAGTCCGGTTCCCGCGGGGCTCGAACCCGTGCTTGACGTAGAACCGACGGGCCCGCGCGTTCGCGATATTCGTGGCCAACCAGACGCTCCGCACACCCGACTGTCGACTTCGCGCCGTCACGTCGTCGAGCATCCGGGACGCGATCCCTGCGCCGTGGTGGTCCGGGTCGACATAGAACTTGCTGATACCCCTCGTGGGGCGGTGGACGATCTGCGCTGCGCAGTCGGGATCCATCACGGTGCCCTCGACGAGCAGTACGTACCCCACGATCGCGCCGCAGTCTGCCCGGCACACCAGCACCTCGTGGTCCGAGGACTCCGTGTATGCCCTGAACGCCTCCTCACTGAGGTGCTCGGCGATGAAGGCCTCGATCACCCCCGCGTCGAGGTCCGGCGGGCACGCCAGCGGGAACGTACGGGCGGCCAGATCCGACAGGGGGCGGAGGTCGGCTTCTACGGCCTCGTCGAGTCGCGCGGTCACCCGACCAGCCTAGGGGCACCGTTCACGCGTGCAGATGGAGGCTCTCGTCCTCGCGTACCCCGCGGATGACATACCGCTCGATGTCGTCGCCACCGCCGAGGACGAGTGTGACCTCATACGAGTCGGCGGCGGTCCGGCGGAGGTCGGCGAGGACCCCGGTGGTATGACGGAAGTCGACGACGCGGCCGCGCATGCTCGCCACGTCGGCCCGGCCGACGGTCGTCGAATGGTGGAGCCGAGGCGTGGCAGTCATGCAACCATCATCCGTGACGGACATCACGCAGGCGGAACGGTCAGGTACCGGTACGGCGGCGATCCACCCAACGGCAGGGGCCCGCGGGTTAGTCCCGAAGTGCATCGCAGTGCCGGCGCTTCAACGCCGAAAGCCCCGGCCGGGGCCGGGGCTTTCGTGTGGTGCGCGATACTGGGATTGAACCAGTGACCTCTTCCGTGTCAGGGAAGCGCTCTCCCGCTGAGCTAATCGCGCGGGTTCTGCGCCCGGACGAGTCCGGACGTAGAGGTGGAGACGGGAATCGAACCCGTGTTGACGGCTTTGCAGGCCGCTGCCTCACCACTCGGCCACTCCACCGCAAAGGTATCGAGCCTGGTGAGGACGTCCTGGCTCCTCGATCCCTCCGAGCGGATGACGGGATTCGAACCCGCGACCCTCACCTTGGCAAGGTGATGCGCTACCAGCTGCGCCACATCCGCATCGCTTCCCGGCTCGCTGTTGCTCACCGCGTTGCGAGAATGAACATTAGCCGACGAGTTCCGCGGAACACAAATCCGGGGCCGGAAATGCGGGATGAACTGGGCAGATGTCCGAAATCGGCGCTCCGCAGCCGCCCCCGGCAGTCCCACACGCGGCCCGATCGGCAACCGGGGCCAGCGACGATCTCCGCGACCGCCGCGCCCGTGCCGTTCCCGCAGCGAACGCGCTTGCCGGTCCACGCTGCGATCAGGCCCACCCGGTGGCGAATCCGCGCGGGGCCCACGGCGGGCTCGGCAGACCCTTCGGCGAATTCCACCCGCGGCGCCTCCGAGCGCGCGGCTCAGATTTCGCGTCGCCTGTGATCACTCGCCGGTCGGGTGCGCGGACGGCGGCGGCCGGAGGGGGCGGGGCGCGGCGGGGTCGAGGCGGACGTGACGGGGGAGTGAGGCGGTGGGCCCGTGCTGGGCGGTTGCGAGGATGCGTACCCCGAATTGGGCGGCGGGCCGGGGCTTGCTACAGTGTTCCGGTGCCGAGCGAGAGAGCCCGGCGACATGCGGTCCTATAGCTCAGCGGAAGAGCGCTCCGTTCACACCGGAGAGGTCACTGGTTCGAACCCAGTTAGGACCACAATCACAGCAGAAGCCCTCCCGGACATCGGGAGGGCTTCTGTCGTCGCAGGGGTCGATCGGGGCGCGGGAGCAGCCGGAGCGCAGGGCTGCCCGGCGGCGACGTGTCAGCCGGCGTCGGTTGTGGGCTCCGCGCTGGCCTCCGATGCCTGCTCCAATGCCTGCACGAACACCTCCACAGGCTGCGCGCCGCTCACCGCGAGCCGACCGTCGAACACGAAGAACGGCACCCCTCGGACCCCGAGGCCGCGGGCGGTCTCCACGTCGCGCCGCACCTCGTCGGAGAAATCGTCACCGGCAAGCGTCCGGTCGACCGCGTCGGAGGGCAGGCCGGCGTTGACACCGATCTTCCGGAGCACAGCGGGGTCCGAGATCACCTGCCCCTCGGAGAAGTGGGCGCGGCGCAGTCCCTCGTCCACCTCGTCGGCGCGCCCGTGCTTCGCCGCCAGCGCGGCGAGCCGGTGGGCGTCGAACGTCGAGCAGACCCGCGCCGACCGCCAGTTAAATTCGAGGCCCAACTCGCGGAACCGGGCGGCCATCTGTTCCTGGCCAGCCTCCGCCTCGGCCCGGGACATCCCGTATTTGCGGGCTAGTGGGCATCTCCGTTAGTTCGTCG
>NZ_KV823933.1:0-1532 GCF_001815995.1 Dietzia sp. HMSC21D01
GCGCCCTGTGGCTCAGGCTGGTTGTGAGTCGGCGATGGGCGCTGGCGGGAGGGTGTCGAGATGACGGTGGTTGTTCCATCACGCGAGCGCAGCGTTGAGGAGAGGCGGCGGTTGGCGCTTGAGTACGTCGAGTGCCGGTATGGCACCAAGGCCGCGTTCCTGCAGGAGCACCGGATCGCTGAGTGGCAGATGCGGCGGTGGGTGGCCGCGTTGGCTGACGGTGACCTCGACGGGAACGTCATCCCGCGTCAGACTGGGGAGATGACCAGGGAAGATGCAGCTGAGGTTAGGCGTCTGAACGCCAGAATCGCCAAGCTGGAAACGGAATTGGATTCCGAGCGCAAGGTCGTTGATGCGCTGGGAAAAGCTATATCGGTCATGCACTCACTTGGCGTGGCCGACGACGGGGAGGACCCGACTGGACCGAGCAGCAGCGGCGAGAGCACGAGGAGCTGATCGCGGCCGAGAACGCCCTGCTGGAGGAACTCAAGGCGGCAGGCCGAAGTCAGCGGTCGGCGCTGGCAATGATCGGCCTGTCCCGGGGCTCGTTTCATGTTCGGCGCAAGCCCCGAGCCCGGGTGGCGGAGCCGATCGCCCACGCCGATCGCAAGCAGCCCCATGCGTTGACTGAGGCAGAGTCAGCGCAGGTCGCCGATACGGTCAACGCCTCGCTGGCGAAGGGGCGCAGTGTGCGGCAGGCCTGGTACGAGCACATCGATACCGGACCGGTGCTGGCCAGTCAGGCGACCTTTCAGCGGGTGGCCGCCAAGGTGCGCACCACCCCTGTCCGTCGACGACGACGCCCCAACGCGCCGCGGGATAGCCCCACACTGCAGGCCAGCCGGCCCGATCAGGTGTTGTGTTGGGACATCTCGTTCCTGCCCGGACGCACAACCAGACAGAGCTTTGCGCTGTACTCGGTAATCGACCTGTACTCCCGCAAAATCGTCGGATGGACGATCCAGACCCGCGAAGACCGCTACATCGCCGCTGAACTTCTAACCACCATCATCGATGCCTCAGACGGCAAGGTCGAAATCGTTCACTCCGACAACGGCTCGGCCATGACCTCCAAGCACCTACGCGGCGAACTCGAGAACAAAAGCGTGACCTGCTCGTACATCCGGCCCGGGGTCAGTAACGACAACGCCTACATCGAATCGTGGTTCGCCACGGTCAAGAGCGCGCACGCCTACCCGCGGGCCTTCCGCGACCTCGATCATGCCACCGAGTGGATCGCCGAATGGGTTGAGTACTACAACCATCGACACCATCACGGCGGACTGGCCGGCTACACCCCGGCGTCCGTTCACGACGGCACCTGGGTCGACGCGGCCCGCACCCGGCAGACCAGGCTCGATGAGCACTACCGCCAGCACGCGGGCCGCTACCGCAAACGACCCCAGATCCCCACCCCGAACACCACCGTCACGATCAACCTGGCAAACGACGGCTCACGACTGACGATCCCACCGATCGCGGCAACCCTCATCGCCGCCTGAATGACTCACAACAGGTTGACAATCACCGCG
>NZ_KV823934.1:0-10673 GCF_001815995.1 Dietzia sp. HMSC21D01
GCGATGCTGCCGTTCATCTGGAACATCATCAAGAGCTGGCGCTACGGCGAGATCGTCACTGTCGACGATCCGTGGGGTGCGGGTAACTCCCTGGAGTGGGCCACCTCTTGCCCGCCGCCGCGCCACAACTTCGTGACGCTGCCCCGCATCCGCTCCGAGCGCCCCGCGTTCGAGCTGCACTACCCGCACATGAGTGAGCGCATGCGCGCCGAGGCCCACGTGGGCGGCCGGAAGAAGTCCCAGGACCCGGACGCCGTCAAGGACGTGGCCCAGCGCGGGACCTCTCCGCAGAAGGGTTGACCACCCGCCCGTACTCACCCACGGGCACAGGTCCCGGGAACCCCGTCGGCTGGCTCGTCCACCGGCGGGGTTCCCGTCTGTCGGCCCACCGCACCACCCAGCAGCCGCCCACCACGATTCACTCGTCAGGAGCACACGTGAGCACCTCCGGCACCCCGGCCCTCCTCACCGTCACAGGGCCCGACCGGCCCGGAGTCACCGCGCGGGTCATGTCCGTCCTCGCCGCGCACGACGCCGACCTCGTCGATGTCGAACAGGTCGTCGTCAACGGGCATCTGTCCCTGGGGCTGATGGTCCGGGTCGACCGTGACGCCGACGTCGTCGCGGTCGTCCGCGAGCTCACCGAGCAGGTCCACGACCTCGGGATGAACCTCGAGGTGCAGTTCGACGACATAGCGCCCGCGGCCCCGCCGTCGACCCACGCGGTGGTGATCCTGGGGAGCCCGGTCACCGCGTCGGCGTTCTCCGCGGTCTCCGGCGCGCTGGCCTCGATCGGCGCGAACATCGACATCATCCGCGGCATCGCCGACTACCCCGTCACCGGCATCGAACTCCACGTGTCGACCGCGCGTCGCGACGCGGCCGACGACGCGCGGCTGCGAGAGACGCTCGCCCCCCTCTCCGACGCGCACGGGGTGGACATCTCCGTCGACGGGGCGGGCCTGAGCCGTCGCTCCAAGCGGCTCGTGGTCTTCGACGTCGACTCCACGCTCGTGCAGGGCGAGGTCATCGAGATGCTCGCAGCGCATGCCGGCAAGGAGGAGGAGGTCCGCGCCGTCACCGAACGGGCCATGCGCGGTGAGCTCGACTTCGCCCAGTCGCTGCACGAGCGGGTCGCCACGCTCGCCGGGCTGCCGGCCACCGTCCTCGACGAGGTCGCCGCGAGCATCGTCCTCACACCCGGCGCCCGCACCACGATCCGGACCCTCAAGAGGCTGGGGATCCGCTGCGGCGTGGTCTCCGGGGGCTTCATCCAGGTCATCTCGGGCCTCGTCGAGGAACTGGGTCTGGACTTCGCGAAGGCCAATACGCTCGAGATAGTCGACGGTCATCTCACCGGCCGGGTGATCGGGGAGGTCGTCGACCGCGAGGCGAAGGCGGAGTACCTCCGCGCGTTCGCCGACGAACTCGGCATCGCGCTCAGCCAGACCGTTGCCGTCGGGGACGGTGCCAACGACATCGACATGCTCACGACCGCGGGGCTCGGCATCGCGTTCTGCGCCAAGCCCGCTCTCCGCGAGGTCGCGGATGCGTCGCTGTCCAAGCCGTTCCTCGACACGGTGCTGTTCGTCCTCGGGATCACCCGCGACGAGATCGAGGCCGCGGACACCGCGGCGGGGACGTACCGACGCGTGCCGCTCACGTGACCGGCGCGTCTGACACGCCTGACGGGCCTGACGGGGCTGCCGCTGTCGACGGGCAGACGGCGGGGGCAGCCGGCGGGGTGGTCGGCGGGCTGGCGTCCGGCGCGGCGCTCGACTGGTGCCACGAACGGTTGCGGGCGGGGTCGCGCGGCGCGGAGGACCCCGAGGACCGCTCGACGGTGCGGTCGATGCCCATCGTGCTGCACCTGCCCAAGAACGAACCCCCGGCCCGTACCCCGCTGTTGGAGGCGGTGGCCGGCGCGGTCGCCGCTGTCTGCCTTGACGAGCGCGTGGCCCCGGGCGGGCCGTGGCACGAGCCCTATGCCGACTGGCTGGACGCCCGTATGCGCAAGATCGCGCGGCGTGCGCGGGGTGCACCGTGGCGGGCCGCCCTCGACGTTCCCGGGGTGACCCACGAGGTGGACGGGTGTGCGGCGCGCGCGTGCGTCCCCGGCCCGGTGGACGAGGTCGACCCGCGGTTGGCGAAACTGCAGATCGGCGGGACCGACCTGGCCCGCGATGAGCCGCCGGCGCCGCCCGTGGGCACTCCGGTGGTGTGGATCGACGGGGCGCTAGAGATGTCCGTCGGCAAGGCCGCCGCCCAGGTCGGCCACGGCGTCATGCTGCTCATCGCGGAGATGGGCAGGGCCCGCCTCGACCGCTGGATCGCGCAGGGACGCCCGGTGGCAGTACGGGAGGCCGACCGATCCCGCTGGCGCTCGTTGTCCGAGGCGGTCGCCGCGGGCACGCCGGGCGTCGCCGCGGTGGTGGACGCCGGCTACACCGAGGTGGCCCCCGGATCGCTGACGGTGATCGCGGTCGACCGCTGACGGCGGCGCACTGACGGCGTCGCGCTGAGGGCGGCGCGTGCGATGTCCGGCGGTCGCCCGCCGATGTCTCAGGCGTTCCGGAGGCGCTCCAGCGCGCCGATCACCACGTCGCGGTCGGTGGTCTGCCAGAACGGGGGCAGTGAGGCGCGCAGGTACCCGCCGTACCGGGCGGTGACCAGGCGGGAGTCGAGCACGGCCACCACGCCGCGGTCCTCGGTGCGTCGGAGCAGTCGGCCGACGCCCTGGGCGAGCAGGAGGGCGGCGTGGTTACCGGCGACGGCGAGGAATCCGTTCCCCCCGCGGGCCCCGACCGCACGCTGTCGCGCGGAGAGCAGTGGATCGTCCGGCCGGGGGAACGGGATGCGGTCGATCACGACGAGGGACAGGGTCCGCCCGGGGACGTCGACGCCCTGCCACAGCGAGAGGGTCCCCACGAGGGTCGTCTCCTCGTCCTCGGCGAACTGCGCGACGAGGTTGGCCGTCGAGTCCTCGCCCTGACACAGCACCGGGGTGTCCAGGCGCTCGCGTAGGAGCTCGGCCGCGGCCCTGGCCGCGCGCATCGAGGAGAAGAGGCCGAGCGTGCGGCCGCCGGCGGCGGTGATGAGGTCCACCAGCTCGTCCTCGGCGGCCGGCGAGGTCCCGTCCCGACCGGGCGCGGGCAGGTGCGAGGCCACGTAGAGGATGCCGTTGCGGCGGTAGTCGAACGGTGAGCCCGCGTCGAGGCCGGTCCAGCGCAGGGAGCTCGCGTCGTCGTCGGACGGCGGCTCGAGCGCGACGGCGCTCGCGGTGTCCGGGCGCGCGGACGACGCCGGCGGCAGGCCCCAGGTGGCGGCGAGTCCGTCGAACCTCCCCCCGGTGGTGAGCGTCGCGGAGGTGAGGATGACGGTCGACTCGGCGAACAAACGGGCGCGCAGCAGCCCGGCGACCGAGAGGGGCGCCACCCGCAGGATCCGGCCGCGACGCTCCTCGACGCTCATCCACACGATCTCGACGCGCTCGGTGACCGGCTTCTCGTAGGAGGACAGCATCCGGTCGGCCGCGTCGGCGATCTCGTCGAGCGCGGCGAGGGTCTTCTGCCGGTCGGAGGCCCCCTGCGGGTCGTTGGCGACCTCCCCGGGCTTGGGGCCAGGCACGGCGCTGCGGCAGTTCTCGGCGGTGTGGCGCACGGCGGCCAGGGCGAGGTCGGCTCCCTCGGGCAGGAGGTCCCAGCGCCCCTCGGGGCAGATCTCGAGCAGGGTCGCCAGGCCCTCGCCGGCGGCGACCATGCGGTCCGCGGTCTGCTGATCCACGAGCTTGGCCGCACGGCGCGCGGCCTGGATGACAGCGGCGCCGGTGAGCTCCGCGGTGGTCACTCCCGTGACCCGGTCCGCCAGCTCGTGGGCCTCGTCGATCACCACGGCGTCGTGCTCGGGCAGGACCGACACGTCCGTCATCGCGTCGATCGCGAGCAGGGCGTGGTTGGTCACCACGACATCCGCCTGGCCGGCCTTCTGGCGTGCCAGCTCCGCGAAGCACTCGGTGAACTCGGGGCAGACCTGCCCGAGGCACTCCCGGCTCGTCACCGAGACCTGCCGCCACGCCGCGTCGGAGACGCCGCGGGGGAGGTCGTCGCGGTCACCGGTGTCGGTCTCCTGGGCCCAGTCGTGGAGCCGCGCGATCTCGCGTGCGAGCCAGGAGCTGGGTCCGGTGTCGCGCGTGGAGGCCTGGCGGGGGGTGCGCGCGGCGGTGGGCTCGCCGCCGATCGGGAGGTCGAACAGCTCCTCGGTCTCGATCTCCTCCGGGTCGGCCTCGTCGACCGGCCCGGTGCTCACCCGGTGCAGGCACAGGTAGTTGCCGCGGCCCTTGAGGATCGCGTGGGACGGGCTCACACCCAGCTCGGGGCGGAGTGCGGCGGCCAGGCGGGGCAGATCCCGGTCGACCAGTTGGTTCTGCAGAGCGATGGTCGCCGTGGAGACCACCACGGTGCCGCCGGTGGCGACCGCGTGGCGGAGGGAGGGCACCAGGTAGGCGAGGGACTTTCCGGTGCCGGTGCCGGCCTGGACGGCGAGGTGCTCGCCGGTGGACAACGCGTTGCCGACGGCTTCCGCCATCGCGAGCTGCCCCGTCCGCTCGCTGCCACCCAGGCTCTCGACCGCGGTGGCGAGCAGCTCGGAGACGGAGGGGAGCGAGTCGGTCACGCGGCTACCCTAGCGGCCCGCCCGGACACCGGGTCAGGCGCCGGGCAGCGCCCCCGGCGGCACGACCCGCACGGGGATCGCGGGGTCGCCCTCGCTCAGGGCGAGCCCCTCCCACGGCAGCGAGACCATGACCGACGCGTGGTGGGCGCGCGACTCCTCCAGGGTCGGCAGGCCGGGCACGGTCTCCCCGCCCCGGATCAGCGGGAGCATGAGCTCGCGCTTCTCCAGCCCGTTCTCCTCGGGGGCCTCCGCGGAGAACGGCAGGAGCACCTCCTCGACCGCGGTGCCGGTGCGCCGGTGGAGGCGGATCGCGCGCTTGGCCCCGGGGAGGGACTCCTTGTGCGCGGACCGCTTGGCCACCGGGATCCCGTCGACCTCGACGAGCTTGTAGACCATCCCGGCGGTGGGGGCGCCCGAGCCGGTGACGAGCTTGGTCCCGACCCCGTAGACGTCGACGGGTTCGGCGCGCAGCGCGGCGATCGCGTACTCGTCGAGGTCGCCGGAGACGACGATCCGGGTGTTGTAGGCGCCCAGCGAGTCGAGCTGGTCGCGGACCTGGCGGGCGAGGACGCCCAGGTCCCCGGAGTCGATGCGGACGCCGCCGAGCTCGGGCCCGGCCACCTCGATCGCGGTCTCGACCCCGGCCGTGATGTCGTAGGTGTCCACGAGGAGCGTGGTGCCGACGCCGAGCGCGCGGACCTGGGACCGGAACGCCGCCGCCTCGTCGGGTCCGTCGGGGCCGGTGTGCAGCAGGGTGAACGAGTGGGCCGAGGTTCCTGCCGACGGCACCCCGTGGCGTCGGGTCGCCTCGACGTTGGAGGTGGCGTCGAAGCCGGTGAGGTAGGCGACGCGGGCCGCGGCCACCGCGGCCTCCTCGTGGGTGCGGCGCGAGCCCATCTCGATGATGGGCCGACCATCCGCGGCCCAGTTCATCCGCGCGGCGGCGGAGGCGATCGCGCTGTCGTGGTTGAGCACCGACAGCACGAGCGTCTCCAGTACGACGCACTCGGCGAAGCCGCCCCGGATGCTCAGGACGGGGGAGCCGGGGAAGAACAGCTCGCCCTCCGGATAGCCGTCGACGTCGCCGGTGAAGCGGAAGGCCCGCAGCCAGTCCGTGGTCCGCTCGTCGAGCGAGTCGGCCAGGGCGTCGATCGCCTCGTCGTCGAACCGGAAGTCGGCCAGCCGCTCGAGGAGGCGTCCGGTGCCGCCGACCACGCCGTAGCGGCGGCCGGCGGGCAGGCGCCGGGCGAACACCTCGAACACGCACGGCCGGTCGGCCGTGCCGTCCGCGAGGGCCGCCTGGATCATGGTGAGCTCGTATTTGTCCGTGAGCAGGGCGGTGGACGGTCGCCCGGAGCCGGGCGTGGCAGGGGAGGTGGTCGTCGAGGTCACGGGGCCGACTCTACGGCGTGGCCGACCCGCCGCGAATCCGTATCCTGGGAACCATGCACCCTGTGACGACACCGCTTGCGGCCGTCAGGAGCACCGCCCCGGTGATGGCGATGCCGTCGGCCGCGCCCGTGGAGACCACGGACGCGGACCTCGACGGCGGGGTGGACAATCCCTGGTTGACCGTCGTGTGGGACGACCCGGTGAACCTCATGAGCTACGTGACGTTCGTGTTCCAGCGGGTGTTCGGTTACAGCCGCGAGAAGGCGCACGAGTTGATGCTCAAGGTCCACAACGACGGCCGGGCGGTGGTCTCGTCCGGTAGCCGCGACAAGGTGGAGAACGACGTCCGCAAGCTGCAGGAGGCCGGGTTGTGGGCCACGATGCAGCGGGAGGCGTGAGCCGGTGAAGGCCTGGCAGCGGAAGTCGTCCCTGGGCGGGACGCGCATCAAGTCCGTCATGGAGAGCCACGAGGTGCAGATCCTGCACGCGCTGGTGTCGAACATCGTGGACATGCTCGAGCAGCGTCGTGACTCGGCGCCGCGGGACGAGTTGGCGGAGATCACGGGTATGCGCAGCGGGCACTCCCGGCTCCCGGCCGAGGCTCCGCTCGCGCGGTTGCTGCCGGATTTCCACCGGCCGGAGGCGGCCGATCGCCGGGACGGGTCCGAGGCCGACCGGGCGGCCGTCGCGCGCGCCCACAACGCGGGTATGCGCATGATCCACGAGCCGGCCATCATCGACGCGAAGCTCGACTGCGCGGGCGTGGTCCTGCGCTCGTTGCCCTCGCGCGGCGGCACCGTGTCGCTCACCCTCGACCAGGCGGGGGCGTGGATGCGCTGCCTCAACGACGTGCGCCTGGGCCTGGGGGCCGTCCTGCTCGAGGCCGGCTCGACGGACGGGACACCCGCCACCGACATCCCCGAGTACGTGCCGGACGACGATCCCCGGTCGGCCCAGCTGGACGTGTACCACTGGCTGACCTTCATGCAGGACTCCCTGTGCACCGCCCTGGACGGGCAGTGAGGAGAACACCGTGAACCGTGACCCGAGATCGCCCTGGCCGGGCGCCGGAGCGGCCCGGCCGGCGGACCCGGGTCCGCGGCGGTGGCCGGCCCTGGTCCTGTTGTGGTCGTTCGTCGCCCTGATGTGGGTGGTGGAGGCCGCGGACCGGGTCATCGTGGAGCTCGTCGGCCCCCGGCAGACGCTCGACGACTACGGTGTGCAGCCGCTGTCGACAGACGGGCTGCTCGGCATCGTGTTCCAACCGCTGTTGCACGGCGACTGGGCGCACCTCATCGGCAACTCGATCGCCCTGCTCGTGCTGGGCTCGATCATCGCCCTGTCGGGAATCCGGCCGCTGCTCAGCGTCACGCTGATCTCGTGGCTGGCCTCGGGCGTGGTGTCCTGGCTGCTCGGCGGCGCGGGCACCGTCCACATCGGGGCGTCCGGCATCGTGTTCGGCTACATCTTCTACGTCATCGTCCGCGGCTTCTTCTCCCGGCGGATCCTGCACCTGGTGATCGGCCTGGTCATCGGCTTCTACTACGGACTCGAGGCGTTGGCGGGCCTGTCGCCGATGCTCGACGGCGTGTCGTGGCAGGGCCACCTGGGCGGCGCGGTCGGCGGCGTGGCGTCGGCGTACGGCCTCAGACGCGACCGTGACCGCGACCGCGGGGCACGTCACCTCACCGCAGGCCGGGCGGGGCGTCCCGCCGGACCGCGGAGGTGACGCGCCCCGATCCGCGGGCCCCCATCGGCGTGTTCGACTCGGGCGCCGGGGGGCTGACGGTCGCCCGGGCGATCGTGGACCAGCTCCCCGACGAGTCGGTGGTCTACGTCGGGGACACCGCCCACGGGCCGTACGGTCCGCTGTCCCTGGCGCAGGTCCGCGCGCACGCCCTGGCGGTGGCGGACCAGCTCGTCGACCGCGGCGTCAAGGCCCTGGTGATCGCGTGCAACACCGCGTCGGCGGCGATGCTGCGGGACGCGCGCGAGCGCTACCCGGTGCCGGTGGTCGAGGTCATCCAGCCGGCGGCGCGGCGCGCGGTGGCCACCACGCGCTCGGGTCGGATCGGGGTCATCGCGACCCGCGCGACGGTGGCGTCGCGGGCGTACGACGACGCGGTGGCGGCGGCCGCCGGGATCGAGCTGACGTCGGTGGCGTGCCCCAAGTTCGTGGAGTTCGTCGAGCGCGGCATCACCAGCGGCCGTCAGGTGCTCGGGTTGGCGGAGGCCTATCTCGCCCCGATCCGGGACGCCGACGTCGACACCCTGGTGTTGGGCTGCACGCACTACCCGTTGCTGTCAGGGGTGGTGCAGCTCGCGGCGGGCGATCACGTCACGTTGGTCTCGAGCGCGGAGGAGACGGCCAAGGACGTGCTGCGGGTGCTCACGGCGGAGGATCTGCTGCGGCCGCACGATCCGGCGGACCCGCCGACGCGCGAGTACCTCGTCACGGGCGACCCGGACGCGTTCCGGCGGGTGGCGTCGCGGTTCCTGGGCCCGGGGCTGGTGGCGGTGGGCCGGACGGCCGCCCGGTGAGGCGCTGTCACGCGCGGGGCGCGTGCGGCCGCGATCACCACGACACGCGGTGCGGCGTGGCACGATGGTGCCCATGTTTCTGACTGTCCTCGGCTGCTCGGGAAGTATCGGCGGACCCACGTCGCCGGCGTCCGGGTACCTCGTGGAGGTCGACGGTCTGGCGCCCGTGGTGGTCGACATGGGGCCCGGGGTGCTCGGCGCGTTGCAGCGGCACGTCGCGCCCGAGGACGCGACGATCCTTCTGTCGCATCTGCACGCGGATCACTGCCTCGACGTGCCGAGCCTGTTGGTGCTGCGGCGTTTCGGCCCCGGCGCGCGGGGCGCGGGTCGCGTGCCGCTGGTGGGGCCGTCGGGGACGGCCTACCGGATCGGGGTGGCGTCGGCGGAGGAGCCGGGAGCGGTCGACGACCTGTCGGACACGTTCGACGTGTCGACGTGGGACGTCACGCCCGAGGTGGCGATGAGGGGCGACGACGACGAGGTGGCCCTGCACGTGCGGGCCGAGCGGGTGGAGCATCCGCCGGAGTCGTACGGGCTCCGCCTGGAGTCCGGTGACGGGAGGGTGTTGGCGTACAGCGGCGACACCGCGTACTGCGATGCCCTGGTCGAGCTCGCGGTCGGCGCGGATGTCCTGCTGTGTGAGGCGTCGTGGACGCATGAGGAGGGGCGCCCGCCCGGCATCCACATGTCGGGCTCCGAGGCGGGGTTGACCGCCCGGCGGGCCGGGGTGGGCCGGCTGGTGCTCACCCACATCCCGCCGTGGACCGACCACGAGGCGGTCCGGGCCGAGGCGGCCGCCGAGTTCGACGGCGAGATCCTGCTCGCGGAGCCGGATCTGCGGATCACCGTCTAGGGGGGCGCCCGCTAGGATCGGCGGTCGTGACCTCTTCGAACTTCCACAGGGCAGACGGACGCGGCGTCGACGAGCTGCGCGACGTGACCATCACGCGGGGCTTCACCTCGCATCCGGCGGGGTCGGTGCTCGTGACCTTCGGGCAGACCCGCGTCATGTGCACGGCCAGCGTCACCGAGGGCGTGCCGCGCTGGCGTAAGGGATCGGGGCTGGGCTGGCTGACGGCAGAGTACGCGATGCTGCCGGCGGCGACCCACGAGCGGTCGGGCCGCGAGTCCGTGCGCGGCAAGGTCGGTGGCCGCACCCACGAGATCAGCCGGCTCGTCGGCCGCTCGCTGCGCGCGTGCATCGACCTGTCCGCTCTGGGGGAGAACACCATCGCGCTGGACTGCGACGTGCTCCAGGCCGACGGCGGTACGCGCACGGCGGCGATCACCGGCGCGTACGTGGCGCTGGCCGACGCGATCACGTGGCTGCAGTCCTCCGGCGCGGTGACGGGCAACCCGCTCACCGGGGCGGTCGCCGCGGTGAGCGTCGGCGTGGTCGACGGACACGTGCTGTGCGACCTGCCGTACGAGGAGGACTCGCGCGCCGAGGTGGACATGAATGTGGTGTGCACGGACGGCGGCAAGCTCATCGAGGTCCAGGGCACGGCCGAGGGCGCCGCGTTCGGCCGCGACGTGCTGGACGCGATGCTCGACTCGGCGCAGGCCGGCTGTGAGCGACTGTTCGCGCTGCAGCGCGAGGCGCTCGCCGCGCCGTACCCGGGCGAGCTGCCCAGCCCGCCCGCGGCGCGGAACCGGGGGCGGTAGCCGTGGCCGTCCGTCTGCTGGTCGCCAGCCGCAACGCCAAGAAGCTGGCCGAGCTGCGCCGGGTGCTCGAGTCCGAGGGGGTCGTCGGCATCGAGCCGGTGGGGCTGGACGAGGTGCCGGAGTTCCCGGAGGAGCCCGAGACCGGCGCCACGTTCGCCGAGAACGCCCTGATCAAGGCGCGCGCCGGGGCGCTGGCGACCGGGCTGCCGTGCCTGGCGGACGACTCGGGCCTGGCCGTGGACGCGCTCAACGGGATGCCGGGCGTGCTCTCGGCGCGCTGGGCCGGCCGTCACGGCGACGACGCCGCGAACAACGCCCTGCTGCTCGCCCAGCTGTCGGACGTCCCGGACGAGCGGCGGGGCGCGGCGTTCGTCTCGGCGTGCGCGCTGGTCGGGCCGGGCGTG
>NZ_KV823935.1:0-6426 GCF_001815995.1 Dietzia sp. HMSC21D01
GGGGTGACGCTCGCGGTGGCGACGATGGTGTCGCCAGCGATGACCTGCGTGGCGTCGAGGGTGAGGTCGGTCTGGGTGGCCTCGGACTCGACCTGCGCCGTCCCGGTGGCGGTGCTGGTCGCGTAGCGAACCGAATCGGTCGGGGTGAACGTCGCTTCGACGGAGAAGTCGCCCTGTTCGGTGAACGTGTGGGTCGCGACGGCCAAGCCGTTCTCCACCTCCACGGGATACTCCGCGCCATCGACGGCGAACGTCACGGTGCCGGGTACGTCGGTCGGGGTGACGGTGGCGGTGAGCGTGGCCTGTTCGCCGACCCTGGCGACCGTCGGCGCGACGTCGAGATCGGTGTCAGTAGCGATGTTGCCGACGGTGACGGTCTCCGTGTCCGAACTGGTGGTGTAACGCTGATTGTCGGCCGGGACGAACTGCGCGTTCACTGTCGCGCGGCCGAGGTCGGTGAGCGTCAGCTCCGTGGTCGCGGTGCCGCCGACGACCGGGACCGTCTCGGTCTGGTCCCCTACGGTGAACACGACATCTCCCGTTGCATCGGCCGGGGTGACATTGGCGGTGGCGCGGACGGTGTCTCCGGCGATGATTTCAACGTCGCTGAGGTCGAGGTTCGTCTGGGTTGCCTCGCTCTGGATGGAAACCGTCCCACTGCGTGAGGAGCCGTTCCACTGGCTGGAGTTGGCGGGGATGTAGGTAGCCGTGACGGACTTGGAGCCCGTCGTCGAGAAGGAGGTCGTGGTGGTCGCGACCCCGTTGACGACGTTCGCCGTGAGAGTCTGACCGTCGACGTTGAAACGCACCGTGCCCGTCGGGGTGTTGGTGCCGTGGTTGGCGCTCACTCGCGTGGACAGGGTGACGTTCTCGCCCACCCGCCCGGTCGACGGGGTGACGCTGATGGCCTGGGTCGTGGTGGCGACGGCGGGGAGGGTGAAGCGGACCACATTGTGTGCAGTCGGGAACCAATCACCGTTCGTCTCGAGGTGTGCTCGAACTCCGAACTGGTGGACGCTCCCGCCTTGGGCATTGGCGGGAATGTTAAACGACAACCAGCCAGAGCGGGAGCTGTCCTTCTGCACGGTCCGCATCGCAACGCTGCTCGGCTGACCGCCGAAGTAATTGGTTTGTCCGTGAGCGCCGACGTTCGTCATGTGGTCACCCCCGCTGCCGCGCAGTGTGTATCCGGACGGAACGGTGAAACCGTAAGTATTGAGTACGCGGTTACTAAGTAGCCAGGCGCCGGAGCCGTGTGTGTTTGTCGCCGTGATGTCAAGTCGAACGTGACCGCCCGGCCGGAGATCACTGCCCCCGGCGTTGACAGAGGTACTGAACGTGAAGTCCCCGATCCGAGTGGAACCGGTCTGCGCATTTGCGGCTGGCGCGAGACCCAGTACGAGGGCGAGGGTCGACAGCACGACGACAGCGGCGCGGGGGATCCAGGCGGCCGGTGGTGCGGAACGAGGCGTTGGGGGGCGGCAAACAGCTGACATCAAGGGACTCCGAGAGGACGGTGGAGGGTGGAGGGTGAGATGCGAACGATCGAGAACGTTGATCCCGCCCGGGCTCGGGCAGGCACCGTGGTTCATCGACCGCGGTGACCGGACCCATCTTAGCGGGACTATTATTTTAGTAAACCCTTACTTCTCAGATCTCGGCCCAAGGGCTAACTGCTCCCAGCCGCCACACGAGAAGCTACGCGCGGTCGAGCAGTAGGGCCGAGAATCCAGCAGACGACCACCACTCGACCGGCCGGTTAACAGCTGGCCAACACAGTTCGATCCTGAGGCGGCCATACCGCGGCGGAGTATGCAGGTTAGGGCGGGCGCAGAAAACCAGTGTGCTAAGCCCCTTGCGCGCCTGAGAATGGTCTATATAGTTCATGAAGGTAACCTGCCGCGCGCCCAACCCCCTCGGGCGTCCCCTTCCAGCTCTGAAGGAAACTCATGCGCCGCGCACTCGCGTGGTTGTCCGCCGTCGTCGTCACACTCGGGGTTGCCACCGTTCCGTCGGTTGCCACCGCTCAGACGACCCGCACAACCACTTCATTCGGCACCACTTGTTCCATCAATGCGCCGATTGTCGGGCAGATGGATATGTCACCCCAGAACCCGGTGCAGATCCACGTGACCTCACCGGAATCTGTCGAAATCGGTGAGCGGTTCGATGTGACGTTCGAAATCGACCCGATCAGCGTGTCACTGGACTCGATACCCGGTGGAATCAGTCTGCAGCAGGCGTCGCGCCTCAAGCTCGATCTTCAGCGTCCTGCTGGCACCCGTCTCGTCGGTCACCGGTTCACCGGCGGAAACATAGACATCTCGAACGCCCAGGTCATTACGGTCAACGAAAACGGCGCACCGGACGTGAACGGAAACGTGCTGCGACTCACCGACAACGGCCACCACACCGTCGGCAACGGCGGCAACGTCGCGACGAACAGCCACAGAGGCCTCGGAATGGACCTCCGTGGTGCCAACTCGCTGGATTTCGAGTTCCCGCGGGTCACACTTACCTTTGAGGCCGAGCGGGCGGGCCGGGCCGACATCGGGGTCCGGACCCAGGGCCAGGCGGCCAGCTACGGCTCCAATCCGGCCAGCTTCCTGACAGCCCTCGCGTCCGCGTCGGTCCCGCTTCTCGGTGCGCAGTGGGTCCCGGCGTACTGCAGTCCGCGGGTGTCGGCCTCGGCGCCGATCAGTCCCGCAGCTGCGGCAATGAAATCGGTTACCATTCGGGGACTTCCCACGTCGGCGACCCTGGAGGGGCCCGATACCGTCTTCCTGCGGACGCCGGCCGAGTTCGTCGCCACTGTCGATCCTCGGATCGCGGGCGAGGTCACCTTCGTCAACGGTGCCGAGCGGGTGACCGCTCCGGTGAACACCGGGACGGGCGAGGCTCGCGCCGAGCTGACGTTTAACAACCCCCAGCCGGCTCATGTCATCGCGACGTTTACACCCACCAACGCGCGCTACGCGCCCGCGCGCACCGAACTCCTGGTGACACCGGAACGTCTGGCCGCGGTGATGACCATGGAGGCCCCCGGGGTGACGAACGCGTTCACCCGCACGTCGGTCTCTGTCGACCTGCCCGCCGAGGCACGCGGAACGGTGACGTTCAGCGGCGGTGGCCAGGAGCGGACCGTCGACGTACGTGACGGCCGGGCCGCCACGAGCCTGACGTTCACCAACCCAGGGGAGACCGAAGTGACGGCGGTGTACGCCCCGTCCGCCGCGTCCCCGTACGGGACCGCAACGGCTACGTCGATGATCCTCGTGGAGGAGAGCACAGCTACCACCCTCGTTCTGAACGGGCTGGACGAGCCGGGATATGTCGCCGAACCCGTGATACTCGAGGCGGTCGTCAACCCGGCCGAGGGCACGGAGAACCCGCGCGGCCGTGTGGAGTTCTCCGCCGGGCAACAGTCGAGCGTCGTTGACGTGGTCGATGGACGGGCCGTCGCCGAGTTCACCTTCGGCCGGGAGGGTGCCGTCGAGGTAACCGCTACCTACCATCCCTCAGGCAGCGGTCAGAACCTGGCCAGCGACGCCGGGACCCTGCAGATCGTCGACGCGGTTGCGACCGATTCCCAGCTCGTCGGTCTGACGTCGGCGGAGCCTGGCCGCGCCACCCCATACACGATCGTCGTGAACCCGGCGGGCGCTTCCGGTACGGCCACCGTGCGTATCGACGGCCGCGTCGTGGGCACCGACATCCCGGTCATCGATGGTGAAGGGCAGGTCAGTCTGACGTTCCCGCCGTCGACGAACTCCGATCGCACCGTCACGGTGGACTTCACCCCGACCGACGCTCGAGTCCTGCGCCCGCACACGTCCCAGCACGTCGTGCAGGTCGCGGCGGCCCCGGTCAACGAGGACGCGCTCACGATGACCATCGCCGGCCCCGAGTCGGTGGTGCCGGGCGAGACGAACCGGATCCGCGTCGAGGTGAGCCCCGAGAACCCGGAGCTGGCCGCCACGACACTCAACGGCTACCTGACCGCCACCAACAACGGTGTCGCGGTGGTGGGTGCGGACGAGCAGCCGGTCCGGATCCCCGTGGTCCGGGGCATCGCCGACATGGACGTGGTCTGGACGAGCGGCTACCCGGCCTCCAAGTTCCTGCAGTTCACCTACCACTCGGCGGACGGTGCCGAACGACTCAGTGAAGCGATCACCGTCACCGTCGTCGGCGCTGGGGACGGCACCGACACCGTGGTGCTGAGAACGGCCGCAGCCGGAGGTCCCGGCGCACCAGCCGAAAGCGGCGAACTCAGCCTCGGCTCCCTCTCCGGTGGCGGCGGCAGCCTTTCCACCACCTTCGGTAGCTGACGGCTAGAAAAGGACTCAAGAGATCATGTTTCGCAAACTCATCGTCGCCCTCGCGGCGCTAGCCCTGGTGGTGGGCCTGGCGCCTGTCGCGTCAGCTCAGACTGGAACCACAAACATCGATGACTTCCGGTTCGATGTCTCACTGGACTCCGGGCAGAGCGCGCTTCGTCCCGGGGGACACGTCCGCTTCAACATCTCGGCCACTAATACCCGATCGGGCCTGCCGCTAATCGACAACCGTGTCATCAATACGTATGGATTGACCGTGCCCGACGGGTTTACCCTGCACGGTAGCGGCGGCACTGACTTCATCGAGGTCGGTAACCACGATCAAGGTCCTAACTACTGGGGCGGGAAACCGAGAAACTTCGCGTTTCAGACGGTGCAGCCGGGAGCTTCCCGCTCTGGCTGGCTGACACTCAACATCCCTGCGAACGCGCAAGGCGGCACCGAATTCCGGTTCGGGGTTCGAGCTCATCTCGGCACCGGCGGTAGCTGGAAACCCACCCGGGACAACGTCGTTAGATTCACGCTGCCCGCGGTGGGAACCCGCACGACCGTGATGGCTGATCCGGTCAATGTCCAGGAGGGTGGTTCCACCACTCTGACCGCCGCCGTCTCGCCGGTCCACGGCACCAACACCGTCGACAGTGGCGAGGTCGAATTCCGCGTGAACGGAACGGCGCTCGGCCGGGTCCCGCTCGAGGCGGACGGCCGGGCGAGTATTCCCCACACCGTGCCGTTGCTTGCAGACCGCACTCCCGTGCCTCAGCAGGTGACCGCGCACTTCCTTGGTCTGAGCCCACGATTCGCCTCGTCGCAGTCGCCGGTTACCACCATCACGGTGCAGCCGGAACCGAAGACCGAGATCACCAGCACGATCGGCGTCGAGCTCACTCGGGGGCTGATCGACGACGGACGGTTGCCGGTCAACCTGGGGATCACCGTTAATACCAGCGACGGACTCGACCTACCTGCAGGCGCCCGGGTCGAGGTGCTACGCAACGGCACCGTCATCGGCACGGCAGAGGTCGACGGGGTCACCGCCACGTTCACTGACATGGTCGATGCCGTCGTCACCGAAGCGACCGCCTACACGTACACCGTCCGGATGCCTGAGATCGACGGGTACGACACCATCCACCGCGGGACGACGTCCGACCCAGTGCGGGTGACGCTCGCTCCCGAGTTCGTACCGGCCCTCACGGTCTCGGTCGACCCGACGACAGTGCTCATCGGTCGCCCGGTCGACATCACCGCCACGATGGACATCGACGACGCCCCCGTGCCGGCCGGCGCGGACGTGATCATCCGGGTCAACGGTCGCGACATCGGAACGGTCCAGACGGACGCCAACGGCAACGCACTTCTCCCCGATCACGTCTTCACCACCGCCGGCGAGAAGTCGATCGTCGCGGTGTTCGAGGGCGGCGAGGTCGACGGCACGGCGTATGAGCCGAGCACGTCCGCCCCGGTTCTGCTCACCGTCGACGCGCTGCCGGAGGTCGACAGCGGCACGGTCATCGAGCTGCAGACCGAGGCGACGGCCGGCGACGAGGTGGCCCTCACCGCATTCGTCTCGCGGGCCGACGGAGCGGATCTGTCCGACGAGGCGGTCGCCGATCTCGGCTCGGTGTGGTTCTTCCAGGACGGCCAGGCCGTCGGGTCCGCGCCGGTCACGGTCGATCCCGACACCGGCATCGCAACGGCGGTGTTCACACACCGCTTCGCCGAGCGTGGCGAGTACCGGATGACCGCTGAGTACTCGGGCGTCACGGTGGGCGAGGAGATCATCTCCCCGTCAGAGACGACCGCGGCCACGATCATCACGGTCTCCCCGACCGAGCTCGTCATCGAGGAGCCCGGGCCACCTCCGACTGACGGCGGCGGAGAGGGGGCCCTGGGCTCCCTGGACCTGGGCAGCGTGATGGACCTCATGGGAGACTCCGGCAGCCTGGGTTCGCTCAGCGCGGCCAGCTGACAGCCCGCTCGGCGAAAGCGGCCCGTCCCCGATGGGGCGGGCCGCTTCCGCGTCCGCGGCCGCCATTGCGCGGGCGAGAAATCCGGCTCTTCGCATCTGAGCGTGGGGTCAGGT
>NZ_KV823936.1:0-937 GCF_001815995.1 Dietzia sp. HMSC21D01
CCTAAACCAACTTCAGAAACGCGACACTAGCGGCCGAGCAGCGCGTCGACCCGGCGGAGCAGCTCCCTCGGACTGAACGTGGAGTGTTCCCGACAAAGTGGCCACCTGAATTAGGCCGCGAGTTCGTAGATGTCTCTGAATCCTAGTTCGAACTCGGCTGGTGTCAAGTAGCCGAGTGTTGAATGTCGCCGCGCTCGGTTGTAATACTCCTCGATCCAAGTGAATGTGCTCTTTGTGAGCGCTTTGAGTGTGGGCCATGGACGCGTGTGGATGAGCTCCTTCTTGTAGCTCGCAAAAAACGATTCTGCGACCGCATTATCGAAACAAATGCCGGTGCGTCCCAGTGATCGCCGAATATTGTTCTTCGTACAATACTTGTCGAATTCAGTGGACGTGTATTGGGTTCCGCGGTCGCTGTGGAATACGACTTTGCCGGGCGGTCGCCGTCGAGCGATGGCCATTTCCAGTGCGTCGGTGACCAACTCGGTACGCATGTGGTCGGCCACGGCCCATCCGACGACCATCCGGGAGTGCAGATCGATCACAGTGGCCAAGTACGCCCAGCCGTTCCAGGTCCGCACGTAAGTGATATCGCCGCACCACTTGGTGTTCATCTCTGCCGCGGTGAAGTCGCGACCGATGAGGTCGGGGGCGGCGACAGGGTCGTCGCCAGCGACGGTGGTTCGCTTCCACGCTTTCGGGTGGCGACCCTCCAAGCCTGCTGCTTTCATCAGCCGCCACACCCGCTTGTGAGAGACCCGGTGACCGCCGGCGGCGAGCTCCGCGCGCATACGACGAACGCCGGGGCGGCCGTTGAGACGCTTGTAGAGGCACTCGATCAGCGTGGTCAGTTCGTCGTCCCGGAGGTCTCGCGCTGAGCGGGACTTTCCACGCCATTTGTAATAGCGGCTCTTCGCATCTGAGCGTGGGTGAGGAC
>NZ_KV823937.1:0-15158 GCF_001815995.1 Dietzia sp. HMSC21D01
TCGGCGCGGCGCCCTTCGCGTGGGACCTGCCCGACCCCGCGGACGCACCCCGCCCCGATCCCGAGCCGGCCGCGCCGCGCTCGCGCCTGACCAAGGTCACCCTCGGGCTCGCGCTCATCGCCACGGCCGTCGCGATCGGCCTGTCCACCCTGGGCGGGATCACCTGGCTCGACTCCACGCGGATCGCGGCGATCGCCCTCGCCGTGGTGGCGGGCGGTCTGGTGGTGGGGGCGTTCACCCGACGCGGCCACGGGCTGCTCGTGGTGGCCGGCCCGCTCGTCGGGTTCGTCCTGCTGGCCTCGCTCGTCCAGCCCCACCTGCCGGAGGGTGCCTGGGAGGGCACCGGTGACCTGCGCGTCGACATCACCGAGCCCACACAGCTCGACACCCCGGTCGTCCACGAGCTGGGATCCGTGACGGTCGACCTGCGTGAGCTGGACCTCGACCGCGACCGCGATTTCAGCGTCCGCAACGACCTCGGCGGGGTACGCGTCCTGCTGCCCGAGGACCTCGCCGTGGACCTGAGCTGTCACGCCGACCTCGGGTCCGTCGACTGCCCGGACCCGACGCCCGGCGAGGCGTCCGGCCCCGTTCTCACGCTGGACGTGACCACCGGCGCCGGATCGATCACGGTGACGCGATGAGCGACCGGCCCACCCGACCGCACCCCGACAGGAGCACCGACATGACCAGCCCAGGCCACACCTCCGACACCGGCTTCCGCCCCGACCAGCCGCTGCACGACCCACTCCCCTACGGCGATGGGTTCGCCACCCCCGAGCCGCTCGGATTCGGAGTCGCCCCCGAACCAGTCCCGCCCGCGGCCGGTGCCGTCGAGGTGGCCCAGCGTCGCCGGGGTGGCTCGCCGGTCCTCGCCGTGGCGGGCCTGGCCTCGCTGGGCGTCGCGGTGTGGGCGATCCTCGGCGCGCCGGTGATCACCCCGACGCTGCTGCTGGCCGCCGGGCTCGTCCTGGCCGTGCTCATGGGACTGATGATGGTCCTGCGGCGCTGACCGCGTCGAAGGCCCATTCCGCGCCCGCCACGTACGCCACCTCCTGGCTCGGTGGTCTCGCGCCCGCATGAGTGCTCGCGACCCACCGACAGCCGCTCCTCGGCCTGGCGTCTCGCGCGCACTTCGGGGTGGGCGAGACGCCATCGCGGAGAGCGGATGCGAAACAAAGGCGGGCAGGCGCGAGGGCGAGACGCCATCGCGAGGAGCGGCTGCGCGGCTCGGCTCAGCGGGTGGTGCTCACTCCCACTCGATGGTCCCCGGCGGCTTGCTGGTCACGTCCAACACGACCCGGTTGACGTCCGGCACCTCGTTGGTGATGCGGTTGGAGATCAGCGCGAGCGTCTCGTACGGCACGCGCGTCCAGTCGGCCGTCATCGCGTCCTCGGAACTCACCGGACGCAGTACGATCGGGTGACCGTAGGTGCGGCCGTCGCCCTGCACGCCCACCGAACGCACGTCGGCGAGCAGCACCACGGGGCACTGCCACACCGAGGCGTCCAGTCCCGCGGCCGTCATCTCCTCGCGCACGATCGCGTCCGCCGCCCGCAGCGTGGCCAACCGGTCACGGTCCACCGCGCCGACGATGCGGATCGCCAGACCGGGCCCCGGGAACGGGTGGCGGCTGACGATCGCCTCGGGCAGGCCGAGCGCACGGCCCACCGCACGCACCTCGTCCTTGAACAACAACCGCAGCGGCTCGACGAGCGTGAACTCCACGTCATCCGGAAGACCGCCCACGTTGTGGTGGCTCTTGATGTTGGCGGTACCCGACCCGCCACCGGACTCCACGACGTCCGGGTACAGCGTGCCCTGGACGAGAAAGTCAACCGACCCGCCGTCCTCGCCCTGGAGCTCGAGCGCCTGCGTCACCGCCCGCTCGAAGGACCGGATGAACTCGCGGCCGATGATCTTGCGCTTGGTCTCCGGATCGGTCACCCCGTCGAGGTGCCCCAGGAAGACGTCGGAGTCGTCCAGCGTGATGAGACGGGCGCCCGTGGCGGCGACGAAATCGTTCTCCACCTGCTCGCGCTCGCCCGCACGCAGCAGACCGTGGTCGACGAACACACACGTGAGGCGATCACCGATCGCCCGCTGCACCAGCGCCGCGGCGACCGCCGAGTCGACGCCACCGGACAGGCCGCAGATCGCGCGCCCGTCACCGACCTGCTCGCGGATCGCCTCGACCAGCTGATCGGCGATGTTCGCCGCCGTCCACGTGGGCTCGAGACCCGCGACGTCGGTGAGGAAGCGGCTCAGCACCTGCTGCCCGTGCGGCGAGTGCAACACCTCCGGGTGGTACTGCACACCCGCCATCCGGCGCTCCGGGCACTCGAACGCCGCCACCGGGGCGCCCGGCGAGGACGCGGTGACCTCGAAGCCGTCCGGGGCGGCGGTGACAGCGTCCCCGTGGCTCATCCACACCGGATGGTGCTCCGGCAGGCCCGCGTGCAGCACGCCACCCGAGACGGAGACATCGGTCCGCCCGTACTCGCGGTTCCCGGTGTGCGCGACCTCGCCGCCCAACGCACCGGCCATCGCCTGGAAGCCGTAGCAGATGCCGAACACCGGCAGCCCCAACTCGAACACCGCCGGGTCGATCGACGGCGCGTCCTCCGAGTAGACACTGGCCGGCCCACCCGACAGCACCAGCGCGACCGGGTCCTTCTCGCGGATCTCCTCCACGGACGCGGTGTGCGGGATCACCTCGGAGTAGATGCGCGCCTCGCGCACCCGCCGCGCGATGAGCTGCGCGTACTGGGCACCGAAGTCCACGACGAGGACGGGACGGGACGCCACCGCCTCGGCGGTGTTCTGGGAATCGGTCTGTGCGTTCTCGGCCACGCGCCCGAGTCTAGGCCCCACGGCCCGTCCGCCGAACTCCACCACATCCCCCGCACCGGGGTTCACAATGAACTCCCACCACGACCCCGGCCCGGCGACGGGCTCACAGAGCGCGAGGGCACCCATGGAACGGATGACCGGGTTCGACGCGAGCCTGCTGTACCTCGAGACCGCCCAGCAGCCCCTCGTCGTGGGGGCGGTCCTGTTCATCGATGTGTCCGGCCTCGAGGTCGAGTACTCCTTCGACCGACTCCGCACCGAACTCGGCCGCCGGATCAAGGAACTCCCCGAGCTGCGGCGCAAGATCTACGACTCCCCGCTCAACCTGGGCCACCCCGCCTGGGTCGAGGAGTACGACCTCGACGTCTCCGCCCACGTCCGCCGCGTCGACGTCGATGAACCGGGCGACGAACGCGCCGTGTTCGAGATGTGCGGCACCCTCGGCAGCCGCCCGCTCCACCGCACCCGCCCCCTGTGGGAGATGTGGATCCTCGAGCACCTCGCCGAACCCGACACCGTCGCCGTCTTCTTCCGCGCCCACCACGCCGTCCTCGACGGGGCACACGGCGCCGACATCCTGCTCAAGCTCAGCCGGGCCGGACGACCCGCCTCACCCCGCGACCTCGACATGGTGCGCGTCGAGGCCGGCAGCGCCAACCCCATCCGGCTCCTCGCCGGCGGTCTGTGGGACTTCACCGTACGACGCCCGCTGACCCTGGCACGGCTCATCCCCGAGGTCCTGACCCTGCCCCTCGCACTGCACTCACCCTCGTCGCCGGCGGCCCCCGCCGAGTCCGCCCCCGACGACGACCGCTCGCAGGACGGGAACGAGGACCTCGTCGTCGTCCCCGGAGCCGCGCCGTTCACCGCACCGCGCACCCGGTTCAACGCCACGATCACCCCCCACCGCGCCGTGTGGGGCACCTCCCTCGACCTCGACGAGATCACCGAGGTCAAGGACGCCTTCGGCGTCACCGTCAACGACGTCTACCTCACCGTGGTGGGCGGCGGACTCCGCCGATACCTCCGGGCCCACGACGACCTGCCCGACCCACCGCTCATCGCAGTGGTGCCCGTCTCCACCCGCGACGCCGACGGCGCCCGCGGGCACAACCGCGTCACCGTCCTGTTCGCGTCCCTGCGCACCGACATCGCCGACCCCGTCGACCGACTGCGCGCCATCTCCGCCCGCACCGGCCGGGGCAAGAAGCAGACCAGGAACAGGATGCGACCCGACCTCATCCAGGACGTCGCCGAACTCGCCCCCGCCACCGCACTGCAGGTGCTCATGCGGATCTACGGCGACTTCCACCTCGCGGACCTGCACCCCGTCGTGCACAACCTGGTGGTCTCCAACATCCCCGGCCCCGAGGAGGAACTCGACTTCCTCGGCGGACGGGTCACCCGCATGTACCCGCTAGGCCCGCTCATGCACGGCTCCGGACTGTCCGTCACCGCCATGTCCGTCGACGGTCAGCTCGACGTGGGCATCAACGCCTGCGAGCACCTCGTCCCCGACCCCGATCTGGTCGCCTCCGGGATCCGCGAGGCCATGGACCGCCTGCTCGAGCTCACCCGCGAGCAGGCACCCCGCCGCTAGAGACCTCGACGATCGGCAACCGCAGCGCACCCGGCGCGTCCTCGGGCACCACCGGGCGCACCGGCTTCACCGGGGACAGGCGACGGTAGGCCTCCCCCTGCGCCGGCCGGGGGTCCGCCTCGCCCTTGTTGGGCCACAGCGACATCGCCCGCTCCGCCTGGGCGGTGATGCTCAGCGCCGGGTTGACGCCGAGGTTCGCCGAGATCGCCGAACCGTCCACGATGTGCATCGTCGGGTAATTCCACACACGGTGATACGGGTCCACGACGCCCGTCTCCGGCGAGTCCGAGATTACGCAGCCGCCGAGGAAGTGCGCGGTGAGCGGGATGTTGGCGATCTCCCCCCACGTGCCCCCGGCCAGCCCGCCGATCTCCTCGGCGATCTTGCGGGTCGCCTCGTTGCCGGCCGGGATCCACGTCGGGTTGGGATCGCCGTGTCCCTGCTTGCTGGTGACGTAGCGGAACGGTCCGAAGCGCTTGACGTACGTCTGCAGCGAGTTGTCCAGGTTCTGCATGACCAGCGCGATGACCGACCGCTGGCTCCAGCGGCGCAGGTTGAACAGCTGCAGGAAGACCTTCGGTTCGCGCCGGACCTCGTTGAGGAGGACGCGCCACCGCGGGAGCGGCCCGTCGCCGTCCGTGAGGAGGGTCTGCAGGATGGCGATGGCGTTGGAACCCTTGCCGTAGCGGACCGGTTCGATGTGGGTGTCCGAGCGGGGATGGAACGACGACGTGATGGCCACGCCCTCGGAGAAGTCCTGCTCCGGCTCGTAGTTCGGGCGCATCGCCCCGAGGATGGCCTCCGAGTTGGTGCGGGTCAGCCTGCCGAGGGCGTCCGAGAGCCGGGGCAGCGAGCCCGAGTCCTTGGCGTAGTGGAGCAGGTGCTGGGTCCCCCAGGTGCCGGCGGCCACGACGACCTGCTGGGCGGTCGTGGTCGTGGTGCGCTTGCCGAGCCTGGTCCATGCGCCGGTCCGCTCGAGGGTGACCTCCCATGTCCCGTCGGCGCGCTCGCGCAGGTCGCTGACCGTCGTGCGGTCCAGGATCCGGGCACCCGCGCGCTCTGCCAGGGCGAGGTAGTTCTTCATGAGGGTGTTCTTGGCGTTGTGGCGGCATCCCGTCATGCACTCACCGCACTCGATGCACGCGTTGCGGTCCGGGCCGACCCCACCGAAGTACGGATCCGGCACCTTCTCGCCGGGCTTGCCCTCGCCGCCGGTCTTCTCGCCGAAGAACACGCCGACCGGGGTGTAGACGAACGTGTCCTCCGCGCCCATGTCGCGGGCGACCTTCTTCATGACCTCGTCCGAGTGGGTGTGCGTGGGGTTGGTGACCACGCCGAGCATGCGGCGGCCCTGGTCGTAGAACGGCGTGAGTTCCTCCTCCCAGTCCGTGATGTGGCCCCACTGGCGGTCCTTGAAGAACTGGCCGGTCGGCTTGTAGAGCGTGTTGGCGTAGTTGAGCGAGCCGCCCCCCACGCCCGCGCCGGCGAGGATCATCACGTCGCGCATCATGTGAACGCGCTGGATGCCGAACAGCTTGAGCTTGGGCGCCCACACGTACTTGTGGAGACGCCACGACGTCTTGGGCAGGTCGGCGTCCTCGAACCGGCGGCCGGCCTCGACCACCGTGACGCGGTAGCCCTTCTCCGTGAGCCTCAGGGCCGTCACGCTGCCGCCGAAGCCTGATCCGATCACGAGGACATCGGTGTCCGTCGCCGCGGAGGGGGCGTGAGGCGGGGTCGACTGCGTGTGTGACGTCATGATGCAACTCCCGAGGTGGTCGATGTTGTGGGTCACAGTACCCGAGCACAGCTAACTTACTCGACAGTAGCCCGCGGTTTGTCCAGAGGTCGGCTGTTGGAAGCGAAGCCGGCCGGGGCGCCCACCGGAATGGCCGCGCACCCGGGCCCTGGCGGGCTTCCGGGTGCGCGGGCTGGAGGCGAGGGATCAGGGACGGACGGACAGGTCCACCTTCTGGAAACCCTTGACGTCGGAGTATCCACACTTGGCCATGGCACGCCGCAGGGCACCCATGAGGTTGCGGGTGCCGTCGGGGACGCTTGTCGGCCCCTCGAGAACCTCGGCGAGCGGCGCCAGGGCGGTCTCGTCCCCCACCTCGGCGACATGCCCCCGCGGGACCTTGGGGTGCGCGGAGACCGAGTTCCAGTAGACCCCGCGGCCCGGGGCCTCGAGCGCGCCCGCCAGCAGCGGACCCAGCACGACCGCGTCCGCGCCGCACGCGACCGCGCGGGCGATGTCACCCGACGTGTAGATGTCACCGTCGGCCAGCACGTGCACGTAGCGACCGCCGGTCTCGTCCAGGTAGTCACGGCGGGCCGCGGCCGCATCGGCGATCGCGGTGGCCATGTGGACCTCCATGCCGAGCACCGGCCCGGTGGTGGTGACGCCGTCGGCGCCGCCGTAGCCCACGATCACCCCGGCGGCACCGGTGCGCATGAGATGTAGGGCGGTCTTGTAGTCGACGACGCCACCGGCGATCACCGGCACGTCGAGCCCGCCGATGAAGTCTTTGAGGTTGAGCGGGGCGTCCTCGCCGCTGACGTGCTCGGCCGAGATGATGGTGCCCTGCACGATCAGCAGGTCGATCCCGGCCGCGACCAGACCCGGCGTGAGTTCGCGCGCGTGCTGCGGCGAGACCCGCACGGCCACGGTGGCGCCCTCGTCGCGGATACGCTGCACCGACGCGGCGAGCAGCTCGCGGTCGATCGGCGCACGGTGCAACTCCTGCAGGCGGGCGACCGCACGATGCCCGGTCACGTCCTCCAGGGCGAGCTCACGCAGCTCGTCGATTGCCGACTCGGGGTCGGCGTGACGGGCCCAGAGACCTTCTCCGTTGAGCACGGCGAGACCGCCGAGCTTGGAGAACTCGACGGCCGAGGACGGGGACACCACCGCGTCCGTCGGATGCGTCATCACGGGAATGTCCATCTGGTAGGCGTCGATCTGCCAGGAGGTCGACACCTCCTTGGAGCTCCTGGTCCGGCGGGACGGGACGATGTCCACCTCGCCGAGCCCGTACATCCGACGGGCCTCGCGGCCCAGGCCGATCTCCACGACGTTGCGCACGCGCCCTCAGTCCTTGACGTTGTAGTTGGGGGCCTCGACGGTCATCTGGATCGCGTGCGGGTGGCTCTCCCTCAACCCCGCAGCCGTGATCTGGACGAACTGGGCGTCGTTCATCTCCGGGATGGTCGCCGACCCCGTGTAGCCCATGCCCGCGCGGAGACCGCCGGCAAGTTGGTGGAGGACCTGCGCGACGTCGCCCCGGTACGGGACACGCCCCTCGATGCCCTCGGGGACCAGTTTCTCCTCGGAGAGCACATCGTCCTGGAAGTAGCGGTCCTTGGAGAACGACTTCTCATCGCCCGGCTTGCCGCGCCCGCGCATCGCTCCCAGCGAGCCCATGCCGCGGTACACCTTGTACTGCTTACCGTCCACGAAGATCAGCTCGCCCGGGGATTCGGTGCAGCCCGCCAGCAGCGAGCCGAACATACAGGACGACGCACCGGCGGCGATCGCCTTGGCCACGTCCCCGGAGTACTGCATCCCGCCGTCGGCGATCACCGGGACACCGGCCGCCTTCGCGGCCACCGAGGCCTCGAGGATCGCCGTGATCTGGGGCGCACCCACGCCCGCCACGACGCGGGTGGTGCAGATGGAGCCGGGACCGATGCCGACCTTGATGGCGTCCGCTCCCGCGTCGATCATCGCTTGGGCTGCACCGCGGGTGGCGAGGTTGCCGCCGATGACCTGGACGCGGTCGCCGAGTTCACGCTTGACGCGGGCCACCATGTCGAGGGCGTTGCGGTTGTGGGCGTGCGCGGTGTCGACGACCAGCGCGTCGACACCGGCGTCGGTGAGGGCGCCGGCGCGTTGCCACGCGTCCTCGCCGGTGCCGATCGCGGCGGCCACCCGGAGGCGTCCGTCGGAGTCCTTGGTGGCGTTCGGGTGCTGCTCGGTCTTGACGAAGTCCTTGACCGTGATGAGGCCGGTCAGACGCCCGTCCCCGTCCACGATCGGCAGCTTCTCGATCTTATGACGACGCAACAGCCCCAGCGCGGCCTCGGCGGTCACGCCCTCGCGCGCGACCACGAGGGGCGCACGGGTCATGACCTCGTCGACCCTCCGCGACTTGTCCATCTCGAAGCGCATGTCGCGGTTGGTGATGATGCCCACCAACTCGCCGCGCTCGTCGGTCACCGGCAGGCCGGAGATGCGGTAGCGGGCGCACATCTCGTCGACCTCGGCCAGGCTGTCGCCCGGGGCGCACGTGACCGGGTCGGTGACCATCCCGGCCTCGGACCGCTTGACCGTCTCGACCTGCGCGGCTTGGTCACCCACGGACAGGTTGCGGTGCAGGACACCGATACCGCCCTGTCGGGCCATGGCGATGGCCATGCGCGCCTCGGTGACGGTGTCCATCGCCGAGGAGATCAGGGGTACCCGGAGGGTTATCTCCCGGGTCAGTCGCGTGCTGGTGTCGACCTCGCTGGGGACCACCTCGGACGCGGCCGGGAGGAGGAGAACGTCGTCGAACGTCAGGCCCACCATCGCGACCTTGGTCGGGTCGTCGCCGCCGGTGCGTACGGGGCCTTGCGACTCGCTCATCTGCCGTCCTCCTGGGGGGGTCGTCTCGGTGCTGCTTCCGAGGATAGTGGTTACCGGGCCCGCGGCTCGAACCGTCGGCCCCGTGAGACCGTGGTCACGGGTACGGTGGAGGGCGTGAACGATCCCCTACGGCACGGAATGCCGCCCGACCCGTTCGCCGGCGATCCGGATGACCCGGCCGCGGAGCTGGCCGGGCTGGACCCCATCGACGACGGGGTGCCCTCGGGCCCCCTCGACGCCGATGAGCGACGCGCGATCGAGGAGGACCTGGCGGACCTCGCGGAATTCCGTCGACTGCTGGCCCCGATCGGGGTCAAGGGTGTCGCGGTGCAGTGCGAGGACTGCGCGGAGGAGCACTACCACGAGTGGGACATGCTGCGCGCCAACCTCATGCAGTTGCTCGACGACGGTTCGTTGCTGCCCCACGAGCCCGCCTTCGACCCCATCCCCGATGATTACGTCACCTGGGAGTACTGCCGCGGTTACGCGGACGCTGTCCGCGCGATGCGCCCCCGCCGGCTGAACTGGCGTCGCTGACCCGGATAGGGACAGAAGAGCCGATCCCCGCCTCCCGTGACCGGTAGGCGGGGTCGGTTCGTTCGGCGTGCGAAACGTGGAAACCCCTCGGCCACGCGGGGCCGCCGCCGATCAGTTGGTGGGCCGGGTCGACTCCGGCGACTGCTGGGACGACGACGGGGGCTGCTGGGTCGGGGTGGGCACCTGGGTCACAGTGGTGCGGGACGGTGACGGTTGCACGCCCAGCTGGTCCTCCCCCACGTCCCCGTTCGGACGGCCCGTGGTGGGCGCCAGGAAATCCTGGATCCGCTGCGTGTCGATCGGGATCTGAAGCGTCGTGGAGATGCGCAGACCGTCGAGCGGCAGCGGGATGACCGGCATGCCGGGGGGCGGCGGGGGGATCAGGTTGGACGGCAGCGGCACCGGGACACCCGGAACCAGCGTCGCCGCGCCCGGTGCGGGGGCGGGAGCCGGATTCGGGGCGGGTGCCGGCGCGGGCGACGGCACCGTGCTCGGGGTCACGCGGCTGAGATCGCGCTTGATGGCGTCCCTGCGCTTCATGAGTTCCACACGCTCCGAGGCGTCCGAGACCTCGTCGAGCCGCTCGCTCACCTCGTGGAGAAGGCGTTCGGCCTCGCCCCGGTCGCCCTCGCGGGCGGCGAGGTCGGCGGCGGAGAGGAACTCTGTGAGGTCGTTGACCAACTCGACGTCTCCGGCGCGGTCGGAGAAGATCGTCTTGGACACACCCCAGAGCGGGTCGCCGGGCATCGCGCTGTGCGCGGCGACGGACAGGCCACCGACGATCACGGCGGTCACGGCCGCGGCCCCGGTCACCGCCTGCCAGAGCGCGGGACGCCTGCCGTGATGGTGATCTCCCGAGGAAACCCCCCCGCGCCGGGGCCACAGCCGCGACACGTTCGGTGCGAGAGCGACCTCGATCTGCTCGTCGCTCGGGAGCGCGGGAAGCTCCGCGGAACCGGTCTCGGCACGCCAGTCGGCGAACAGTGCCAGGAGCGGATCGTCCCCCTCGGGGCGCTCTCCGCGTCCGAGGGCGTCGAGGAGCTCGTCGTCACGGTCGACCCCGAGGGGGTCCACCTCGTGCTCGTCGAGCGAGGCGTCGTCGTCCCGGGCGCCGGGGTCGACATCGTCGTCGTTCATCGCCATCGCTCCTCTCCGTCCTGTTCGATTCTCGCGCGGAGCTGCTTCATCGCCCGGTGCTGAGCGACGCGCACGGCTCCGGCCGTGCTGTCGACGATCTCCGCCGTCTCCTCCGCGGAGAGTCCGACCACGACACGCAGTCGGATGATCTCCCGTTGCTTCTCGGGCAGGGTGTCGAGAAGGCGGCTCATAGCTCTCGACACCTCGCCGTCGAGGACGTGGTCCTCCGGCCCCGTGTCGGTCGAGAGCACCTCGGGGAGGTACTCCACGGGATCGGACTTGTTCCGCGCGGCGCCACGATGGGCGTCCGCGACCTTGTGAGCCGCGATCCCGTACACGAAGGCCATGAAGGGACGTCCCTGATCCCGGTATCCCGGCAGTGCCGAGAGCACCGCGATCAGCACCTCCTGGGCGACATCGTCAGCAGACAGGTTGGCCCTCTCCGAGCCTCCGACGCGGGAGCGGCAGTACCGCACCACACCGGGTCGCACGAGCTCCAGCACACGCGCTGCAGAGGCGCGGTCACCCTTGACCGCGTCGGCGACGGCGAGTTCCAACTCGTCTGCTGTACCTGTCATCGGATTCGGAGGGCCACGCGTTACACGGATGTGTTACGGGGCCAGGCCTTTCTCTCGGGGCGCGACACGGGTCGCGACGGGTCCCACGCCCGGGCCCGGGGGCGGCCGGCGCGGCTCGCGCTCAGAATAGGCGCGTGACCGGAGTGTCGGGGGAGTACTGCTGAGCGCCCAGCGTAACCCTTGCCGGCGAAGCGGGACCACACGACCGGCCCGTGACACCGGACGGGCCCCGCCCCCGCCGGAGCGGGGAACGGGGCCCGTGAGCCGGTCGCGATCAGTGGGAGTGACCGGCGTGCGAGTGCGCGTCGGCGCTCTTCTCCTCGGGCTTCTCGACGATCGCGGTCTCGGTGGTGAGGACCATGCGAGCCACCGAGCAGGCGTTGACGACGGCGGAGGAGGTGACCTTCACCGGGTCGATGATCCCGGCGGAGACCAAGTCGCCGTACTCGCCCGTCGCGGCGTTGAAACCGTCCCGCGGGCCGAGGTCCGAGACCTTGCTGACGACGACGGAACCGTCCTCGCCGGCGTTGGCGGCGATCCAGAACAGCGGGGCGGACAGCGCCTTGCGGACCACGGTCACGCCGACCTTCTCATCTGCGTCGGCGGTGTCCTCGGCGAGCCGATCGAGTGCGGCGGCCGCCTGCACGAGCACGGAGCCACCACCGGCGACGATGCCCTCCTCCACGGCGGCCTTGGCCGAGTTGACGGCGTCCTCGACGCGGAGCTTCCGCTCGGTCAGCTCCGTTTCGGTGGCCGCGCCGACGCGGATCACGGCGACGCCACCGGCGAGTTTGGCGATCCGCTCCTCGAGCTTCTCGCGGTCCCAGTCGGAGTCGGTGGCCTCGGCCTCGCGGCGCAGCTGGGCCACGCGGGCGTCGACGTCGGCCTGGTCGCCGGCGCCGTCGACGATGATCGTCTCGTCCTTGGACACGGTCACCCGGCGGGCCTGCCCGAGCACCTCCAGTCCGCACTCGGACAGCTTCATGCCGAGGTCCGGGCTCACGACCTGACCCTTGGTGACGATTGCGAGGTCCTCCTGGAAGGCCTTGCGGCGATCACCGAAGTACGGGGCCTTGATGGCGACGACCTTGAGCGTCTTGCGGATCGAGTTGACCACCAGGGTCGACAGCGCCTCGCCGTCGACGTCCTCGGCGACGATCAGAAGCGGCTTGCCGGTCTCGGCGACCTTCTCGAGCAGCGGGAGCAGGTCCGGCAGGGAGCTGATCTTCTCGCGGTGGAGCAGGACCAGGACGTCCTCGTAGATGGCCTTCTGCTCGTCCGGGTCCGTGACGAAGTACGGGGAGAGGAAGCCCTTGTCGAAGGCGATGCCCTCGGTCACGGCCACCTCGGTGTGCAGCCCTTGCGACTCCTCGACGGAGACCACGCCGTTGACGCCGACGGCGTCCATGGCCTCGGCGACCATGCGGCCGATCTCGGGGTCACGCGAGGACACGGTCGCGACCTGCGCGACGGCTTCGGAGCCGGAGACGGGCGTCGCGGCCGAGCGGAGGAACTCCACGACGGCGGAGGCGGCCTTCTCGATCCCCTTGCCCATCGCCATCGGGTTGGAGCCGGCCGCGACGTTACGCAGCCCCTCGCGGATGAGGGCCTGGGCGAGCACGGTGGCGGTGGTGGTGCCGTCGCCGGCGACGTCGTTGGTCTTGGTGGCAACGCTCTTGACGAGCTGCGCCCCGAGGTTCGCGAACGGCTCGGCGAGCTCGATCTCACGGGCGATGGAGACGCCGTCATTGGTGACGGTGGGGCCGCCGAACGCCTTGGCGAGCACGACGTGGCGGCCCTTGGGGCCGAGCGTGACCTTGACGGTGTCGGCGAGCTCGTCGACACCGGCGAGCATGCCCTTGCGGGCCTCCTCGTCGAACGCGATCAACTTGGACATTGATGGAACTCCTGGAGGGAAGTGGGTGGTCGGGTCGATACGGTGTCGCGGCGTGAGACACCTCCGCCCCGGTGGTGCCTGGCAGTAGCCGGCGCCGCCGGGGCGGGGTTGACGCAGCTCACGTCAGTCGATGACCGCGAGGACGTCGCGCGAGGAGAGGATCAGGTACTCCTTGCCCTCGTACTTGATCTCAGTGCCGCCGTACTTCGAGTAGATGACCTTGTCCCCCTTCTTGATGTCCATGGGGATGCGGTCGCCGTCCTCGTCGAAGCGGCCCTCGCCGACCGCGACGACGGTGCCCTCCTGGGGCTTCTCCTTGGCGGTGTCCGGGATGACGAGGCCGGACGCCGTGGTGGTCTCGGCCTCGAGGGCCTCGACGAGAATCTTGTCCTCAAGCGGCTTGATCGCCACGATGATCCTCCCGTATGGGGTGTGGCCGCCCGGGTCTAGGGCGGCTCGGAGTGTGGTTCGAAGATCCGGGACACCGTGGGCGTCCCGTTGTTTCCGTACGACCCGGCCCGCCGCGTGCGCCGTCGCGGGTGACGCCCTCGGTGCACCGTGTCTATTGGCACTCTACACAGGCGAGTGCCAGCACTCAAGGAAACCGCGTGCAGGCTCATCCCGTTGCGGATCCCCCCGCGGCCGGTAGGCTCGCCCGCACGCACGGACATCAGCCACCAGAACACCTCTGCCCGATCCGATTTCCATCGAGGACAGCGAGGCCCAGTATGACCGCGGTCGCCCCTTCCGACATCGTCTCCGCGTCCGTCGAGGCCGGGGAGCAGAAGACCCACGTCCCCGGCTGGCAACTGGCGCTGCGCGGCTTCCTCGCCGTCTACCTGCTCGGCGCGGCCACGACGCTGGCCGTCATGGTCACCGACGCGACCGGGGTGGAGATCGTCGGTGCCGTCCTCTTCCCCATCGGCCTCACCCTCGTCGTCCTTCTCGGGTGGGAACTCGTCACCGGCGCGTACGGTCTGGTTCCGCTCGCGGCGCTGGAGAAGCGGGTCCGCGTGCGGGACTGCCTGCGGGTTTTCGGATGGATGATCCTCGGCCACACGATCGGGGGCCTGGCCGCCGCCTGGATGATCACCTCCGTACTCACGGGGATGGGCACGGAACCGGATGCGACCGGAGCCCAGGCCCTCGCCGACCTCGCGGTGGAGAAGACGATCGCTTACAAGGAGGCGGGGCTGGTCACCGGGTTGGGCTGGGTGACGCTCAGCGCGGTGCTGTGTAACTGGCTGGTGGCGCTGGGCGTGATCATGTCGTTCTCCTCCTCCAGTACCTCGGGCAAGATCCTGGCCATCTGGCTGCCCATCCTCACGTTCTTCGCGCTCGGTTACGAGCACGCGGTGGTCAACCACTTCACGATCCCCGCGGGGATGATGCTCGGGGCGGACGTGAGCGTCGCCGACTGGCTGCTGTGGAATCAGATCCCGGTCCACATCGGAAACTTCATCGGCGGGTTCACACTCGCCGGGCTCGGCCTGTACTTCGCACAACGGACCCGCGTCCACCGCGTCGGTCCGACCGAGGACTGACCCGCCGGTGTCCGACCCGTATGAGCCGGCGCCCCCGGCAGGCGGTAACGAGCTCGCCGTCGTCGCCCTCGTCGTCGCCGTGGCCAACATCGTCTTCGGCTCGTTCCTCGGCCTGTTCGTCCCGCTGGTGCCCGCGGTCATCACCGTGATCGTGGTGATCCTCGGGCACGTGTCGCTCGCGCAGATAAGGCGTCGGGGCGAGGAGGGCCGCGCGATGGCGATCTCTGCCCTGGTCATCGGCTACCTCGGCATCGCGTGGGTGCTCGTGCTCCTCGTCCTGGCGCTGACGTCCGCCGCGATAGGGATGGCCCTGCTCGGGTTCTAGCCGCGCGGGCGCCGTCCCAGTCCCGGGCGCCGTGCCGGCCCCGCGCGCCGTGCGGGCCC
>NZ_KV823938.1:0-7915 GCF_001815995.1 Dietzia sp. HMSC21D01
CGCTCCCCGGAGCGGTGGCGGCCCTTCTCGTCGGTGAGGCGATCAGCCCTCGGCCGCCAGCTGGCCGCACGCGGCGTCGATGTCCGACCCGCGGGTGTCGCGGACGGTGCAGGAGACGCCGGCAGCGCGCACGGCCGCGACGAAGGCGTCCTGCTGGTGGCGGGGGCTGGCGTCCCATTCGCTCCCCGGGGTCGGGTTGAGCGGGATGAGATTGACGTGCGCCATGGGTCCGAGCCGCTGCGCGAGCAGCCGACCGAGCATCTCCCCACGCCAGACCTGGTCGTTCACATCGCGGATCAGCGCGTACTCGATGGACACGCGCCGGCCCGTGGCGTCGGCGTAGTGGCGGGCGGCGTCCATCACCTCGGTCACCGGCCACCGGTTGTTCACCGGCACCAGGGTGTCGCGGAGCTCGTCGTCGGGGGTGTGCAGCGACACGGCGAGGGTGACCTGGAGTCCTTCCTCGGCGAGCTTGTGGATGGCGGGGACGACCCCGACCGTCGACACGGTCACCGACCGCTGCGAGAGCCCGAAACCGGACGGCGGGGGCGAGATGATCCCGCGGACCGCGGCGAGGACGCGCTTGTAGTTGGCCAGCGGCTCACCCATCCCCATGAACACCACGTTCGACAGGCGCCCCGGTCCCCCCGGGATCTCGCCGTCCCGCAGCGCCCGCGCCGCCACGCGGACCTGCTCGAGGATCTCCGCCGTCGACAGATTCCGCTGGAGGCCGCCCTGACCCGTCGCGCAGAACGGGCACGCCATGCCACAGCCGGCCTGGCTCGAGATGCACACCGTCGCCCGATCCGGGTAGCGCATGAGCACGCTCTCCACCAGCGAGCCGTCGTGCAGCTTCCACAGCGTCTTGCGGGTGGTGCCCTCGTCCGCGGAGACGTGACGCAGCGACGTGGTGAGCGGCGGGAAGAGTTCCTGCCCCACCCGGTCACGCAGATCGGCCGGGAGGTCGGTCATCTCGCGCGGGTCCGCCTCGAGCCGCCCGAAGTACTGGTTCGCCAGCTGCTTCCCGCGGAACGAGGGAACCCCGAGGTCACCCATCGCCACCGCTCGGCCGTCGGAGTCGAGGTCGGCGAAGTGCCGCGGGGGCAGCCCACGGCGGGGGGCGTCGAATACGAGGGGAAGAGGTTCAGCCATGATTCGATCATTCTGTCAGAAACGAACGCGCACGACACACCGCCAACGGTGCCGTCCGCTGGGATGAGCACATACAGTTCTGCCATGGCCACACGTTCACACGATCCCGTAGACCCTGCTCATCCGGGCGCAGGCGACGCGTCGGGCGCGATACCCGCCGGGCGATCCGATGCCGGCGACTCGGCGCCGGCCCCCCTGGACGGGGCGACCGACAGTCCACCACCGGGCCGGGGGAACGGGGACGACCCCTATCCCGACACCGCCGGCGGGCTTCTCGGATCGGCGTGGGTAGGCCTCGTCCTGGGCGCACTGGTGACGGTCCTGCTGCTGATCTTCATCGCGCAGAACACGACCTCGACCGACGTCCGCTACCTCGGCTGGGAATTCAGCCTGCCATTGGGGGTGCTGATCCTCATGGCGGCGATCGCCGGGGCACTGATCATGGCACTGTTCGCCGGGTTCCGGATCCTCCAGCTGCGGATGCGCGCACGCAAGGCCCGCAAGCTCGCGACCCGCGCGCACTGACCACGCGGGGGCGGCGGCTCCCCATGCCGTCGCCCCGGCCGGTCACGTCGGCACGACGTACGTGAAGATGACCCAGACGACGACGGCGCTGGGCAGCACGGAGTCGAGGCGGTCCATGAAACCGCCGTGGCCCGGCAGCATCGTCCCCATGTCCTTGATGCCCAGGTCCCGTTTGACCTGCGATTCGACGAGATCGCCCAGCGTCGCGGTGAACACGGTGAGGACGCCGAGAAGGATACCCTTCCAGACGCTGTCGTTGAACATCATCGCCACGACGGTCGCGCCGCCGACCGTGGCGAACAGCAACGAACCGGCGAAACCCTCCCAGGACTTCTTCGGACTGATCGCCGGGACCATCGGGTGCTTCCCGAACAGCACCCCCGCGACGTAACCGCCGACGTCCGAGCACACGACCAGCAGGATGAGCGCCACGACCCGCTGCGCCCCGAACTCGCCGTCGGACAGCATGGCGCCCAGCGAACCCGGGACGGCGATCCACGCCAGGACGAACACCGCCACCGCGGCATCCCGCAGGTAGTTCTTCGGCGCGGTGGTCAGCCCGCCCATGAGCAGTCGCCACACGAGCACCACCACAGTGGTGACGGCGAATGCGGCGAAGGCGCCCTCCGCCCCGCTGAGGAAACCCGCCCACACCGTCGCCTGCCCGCCCAGCAGGAGCGGGATCAACGGGAGCCGGAACCGTGCCTGGCGCAGCCGCTTGAACACCTCCCAGGTGCCGATCGCGACGGCTCCCGCGGCGACGATGTACCAGGCGCGCGGGGTGAAGGCGATGCTCGCGATCACCAGCGCGCCGAGGCCGACCCCGACCGGGATGGCCCGGGTCAGGTCCCGGCCGGCGCGCGACGGAGGTGCGGCGGCCGCGGCGGTGGGCCCGGGCGGTCCGGGGGGAGCGGTGTCCACGGCGTACTCCTCGACTGTGAAGGGCGGATCGGGGCCGGGAGGTCACACCTCCATCAGCTCGCCTTCCTTGACCTTGACCAGGTCGTCGACATCGGCGACGTAGCGCTGGGTGAGCTTGTCGAGTTCCTTCTCGGCGGCGGCGACCTCGTCCTCGCCGGCTTCGCCGTCCTTCTGGATGCGCTTGAGCTCGTCCATCGCCTTGCGTCGGACGCCGCGGATCGCGATCCGGCCGTCCTCGGCCTTGGCCTTGGCCTGCTTGACCAGGTCGCGACGCCGCTCCTCGGTGAGCTGCGGCACCGTCACGCGGAGGACCTGCCCGTCGTTGGTCGGGTTGACGCCGAGGTCCGAGTTGCGGATCGCGTTCTCGATCGGGCCGATCTGCGACATCTCGTACGGCTTGATGATCAGCATCCGCGGTTCGGGGACGGTGATGCTGGACATCTGGGTGATCGGGGTGAGGGTCCCGTAGTACTCGCAGAGCACGCGGTTGAACATGCCCGGGTTGGCGCGGCCGGTGCGGATGGAGGCGAGCTCGTCACGGACGTGCTCGAGCGCCTTTTCCATCTTCTCCTCGGCCTCGAGCAGAGTGTCGTCGATCATGTGCGTCTCTTTTCGTTCTCGTCGGTGGCTGTGGTTCGGTCGCGGGCGGGTCGGTCGGCCGCGTCAGTCAGAGCTGCTGACCAGGGTCCCGATCTGCTCACCGGCCACTGCACGAGCGATGTTGCCCTCGGTGAGGAGGTTGAAGACCAGGATGGGCATGTTGTTGTCCATACAGAGGCTGAACGCTGTGGCGTCGGCCACCTTCAATCCGCGTTCGAGGCACTCGCGGTGCTCGATGCGGGTGAAAAGCTCGGCGCGGGGGTTCGTGCGCGGGTCGTCCGAGTACACCCCGTCGACGGCCTTGGCCATGAGCAGCACGTCGGCCTTGATCTCCAACGCGCGTTGCGCCGCGGTGGTGTCGGTCGAGAAGTAGGGCATGCCCATGCCGGCGCCGAAGATCACGACACGCCCCTTCTCCAGGTGCCGCTCGGCGCGCAGCGGGATGTACGGCTCCGCGACCTGCCCCATGTGGATGGCGGTCTGGACGCGCGTGGAGACGCCCTCCTGCTCGAGGAAGTCCTGAAGGGCGAGGCAGTTCATCACGGTGCCCAGCATCCCCATATAGTCGCTGCGGGCGCGGTCCAGGCCGCGTTGCTGCAGCTGGGCGCCGCGGAAGAAGTTGCCTCCCCCGATCACGATTGCGATCTGCGCCCCCGTGCGGGACACCTCGGCGATCTGACGGGCGACCGACTGGACCACATCCGGGTCGATACCCACGCCGCCGCCGCCGAACATCTCGCCGCCCAGCTTGAGCATCACTCGCCTGTAGCCGTCCCGCGGGTCGGTCATCGTTCTCCTCGTCCCGGGCGGATCGAGCCCGTATCGCGCGTCAACGCCCCCGACGGGGTCTCGTCGGGGTGGCGTGCGGCCCATGGTGGGACCGCGTTCATTCTGCCCTATCGCCCCTGCCTCCACACCGCAGCCCGCCGGGCGTGGGGACACCCGGGCCGACAGACGCCGACGGCGGCACCCGGGGATTCCGGGTGCCGCCGTCGCGTGGGACCCGTCGTGACGGGTCAGGGCCGCATCAGGCCTGGCCGACCTCGAAGCGCAGGAAGGCCGAGACCGTCGCGCCGGCCTCGTCGAGCAGGGCGCCGACAGTCTTCTTGCTGTCGGTGACCGACGGCTGGTCGAGGAGGCAGACGTCCTTGAAGAAGCCGTTGAGGCGTCCCTCGACGATCTTCGGGAGGGCCTGCTCCGGCTTGCCCTCCTCGCGGGCGGTGGCCTCGGCGATCTCGCGCTCCTTGGCGACGATGTCGGCGGGGACCTCGTCGCGGGAGACGTACTGGGCCTTGAGCGCGGCGATCTGCATCGCGGCGGCGCGCGCGGCGGACTCCGCGGCCTCGCCCTCACCCGAGTAGGCGACCATGACGCCGACGGCGGGCGGCAGGTCGGAGGAGCGCTTGTGCAGGTAGACGGCGACCGGGCCGTCGAGCTTGCCCACGCGGCGCAGGACCAGCTTCTCGCCGGGCTTGGCGGAGAACGACACGACGGCGTCGGCGACGGTGGCACCGTCGAGCTCGGCGGCGTTGAGGGCGTCGAGGTCCGAGATGCCCTGCGAGGCGGCCACGTCGACGATCTTGTCGGCGAGCGCGATGAACTCGGCGCTCTTGGCGACGAAGTCGGTCTCGGAGTTGAGCTCGATCATGACGCCGTCCTTGATGGCGACCAGGCCCTCGGCCGTGGTGCGCTCGGCGCGCTTGCCCACGTCCTTCGCGCCCTTGATGCGCAGGACCTCGACGGCCTTGTCGAAGTCGCCGTCGGTCTCCTCCAGGGCCTTCTTGCAGTCCATCATCCCGGAGCCGGTGAGCTCACGCAGACGCTTGACGTCGGCAGCGGTGTAGTTCGCCATTGTGGGGCGACCCTCCTTAAAGGGGTTCGTGATCTGTCGGGAAAGGTGTTGAAGAGTCGGTCGGCGGGCGAGATCGTCTCCACCCTAGACGTCGGGGCGTCCAGGGACGGCTGCCCACCGCTTCCGACACCTCGGGCCCGGCCCCCGGAAGATCCCCTGGGGGATCGTGGGCGGCCGGGCCCGATGGCGCTCGAGCTGGTGGTACTGATCAGGCCTCGGTGGCCGGGGCCTCGGTGGGGACCTCGGCCGCGGGGGCCTCGGCGGCCGGCGAGTCGGTGCCCGTGACGTCCGCGGCGGGCGCCTCGGCGCCCTCGCTGGTGGCGCCACCGGTGACCTGGTCGAGCTGCTCGGTCTCCCACTCGGCGAGCGGCTCGGCCTCCTCGCCGGTGGCCTTACCGGCCTGCGAGCGGGCCTTGAGGCCCTCGGCGACGGCGGAGGCGATGACGCGGGTCAGCACGGTGACCGAGCGGATGGCGTCGTCGTTCGCCGGGATCGGATAGTCGACGACATCCGGGTCGCAGTTGGTGTCGAGCAGCGCGACGACCGGGATGCCCAGCTTGCGGGCCTCGCCGACGGCGATGTGCTCCTTGTTGGTGTCGACGACCCACACCACGGAGGGGACCTTGCTCATGTCACGCATACCGCCGAGCGTGCGCTCCAGCTTGTTCTTCTCGCGCGTGAGCATGAGGATCTCCTTCTTGGTGCGACCCTCGAATCCGCCCGTCTGCTCCATCGACTCGAGCTCCTTGAGCCGCAGGAGCCGCTGGTGCACGGTCTGGAAGTTGGTGAGCATGCCACCCAGCCAACGCTGGTTGACGTACGGCATCCCGACCTTGGCGGCTTCCTCGGCGATGGCCTCCTGGGCCTGCTTCTTGGTCCCGACGAACAGGACGGTGCCGCCGTGGGCGACGGTCTCCTTGACGAACTCGTACGCCTGGTCGATGTAGGTCAGGGTCTGCTGCAGGTCGATGATGTAGATGCCGTTGCGGTCGGTGAAGATGAACCGACGCATCTTCGGGTTCCAGCGGCGGGTCTGGTGGCCGAAATGGGCGCCTGCGTCGAGCAGCTGCTTCATGGAGATGACTGCCATGATGGGTTGAGGGCTCGTCCGGCTTGGAAGCAGCCGGACCGCGAGGCCCTCGTCCTCGCTTTCTGGTACGTATCGGGTTATGCCCACTCGCCGGGCGGCGGCGGGCCCTGGTGTCCGCGTCGGGCCGGACCCCCGGCGTGCTGGGGCACCTGCTGGTCCGACGTCCGGGAAGGCCGGGCTGCACAGCCCCGGGGCCCGGATGCGGCGCCGTTGACCGGGTCGCCGCAGGACACGCGAAGTCGATCGACGAGAGTCGACCGCACGGGAGAGCATATCCCCTCGACCCCGCACAGCCAAGGCGGGCCTCTCGCCACCGGTCGCCTGACCCTGGGGATGGTCGTCCACCCTGTCCACAACCGGCGCGCCGCCCCTGGCGGTGGGCGGGCCGGTGCGGTGCACTCGTGGCGTGGCGATGATCAGGTCCCGCGGACGGGGTGGACGCGACGGGGCGCCCGCCGGCGTCGTGACCGCGGCGCTCGTCGTCGTCCTCGTCGTCGTGCCCCTCGCCTCCGCCGCTCCGCCCGCCTCCGTGCCGCCCGCCTCGGGGCCTTCCGCCTCGGTGCCCTCCGCCTCGGTGACGTCCGCGGGCGCCGTGTCGGTCGGTCCACGTCCGGCGATGGTCGGCCCCGTGCCGGGCCCGCTGTCGGTGGTCACCCCGTTCGACCCTCCGGCGCGGCGGTGGTTACCCGGCCACCGCGGGGTCGACCTGGCCGCGGAGCCGTACTCACCCGTCCTCTCCCCCGCCGACGGGACGGTGTCCTTCGCAGGCGCCGTGGCCGGGCGGCCGGTGGTGTCGATCGACCACGGCGGCGGGCTGCGCACGACGTACGAACCGGTCGCCGCCGAGGTGAGCGCCGGGGACGTCGTCGCCGCGGGTGCGCGGATCGGCCGACTCCTCGCCGGCCACCCCGGGTGTCCGGTGGTGGCGTGTCTGCACTGGGGCGCGCGGGTGGCCTCGGGAGGCACGTCCGGTGACGACGACGACTACGTCGATCCGCTCGCGCTGTTGGCCGCCACCCACCGTCCGATACGTCTCAAGCCCACACTGCCCGGCGACGGCGTCGGCTGAGAAGCGGCGGCGGCGACCCGATCAGGCGCGGGGATGGGCTCCGCGGTAGGCGGCGCGGAGGCGCTCGGCCGAGACGTGCGTGTAGATCTGGGTGGTCGCCGGCGTGGAGTGCCCGAGCAGCTCCTGGACGTGTCGCAGGTCCGCGCCGCCCTCGAGCAGGTGCGTGGCCGAACTGTGGCGCAGCGCGTGGGGCGAGACGCGGGGCGCGCCCGGCGTGGCCTCGCTGACCTCGTTGACGATCCTGCGGGCCGCCCGAGGGTCCAGGCGTCCGCCGCGGGCACCCAGAAGGAGGGCCGGCCCCGAGCGGGCGTTCGTCAGGGCCGGTCGGCCGGTGTCGAGCCAGGCGCGCAGTGCCCGGTCGGCGGGCGCCCCGTACGGGACGGCACGCTCGCGGTCGCCCTTGCCGATCACGCGGAGGAGTCGCCGTTCCGCGTCGACGTCGTCGACGTCGAGGCCGCACAGTTCGGCCACCCGGATGCCGCACGAGTACAGCAGCTCCACCACGAGGCGGTCGCGGACGGCGAGGGGGTCGCCCTCGGCCGCGCCGAGTTCGCTCGTCCGGATGGTCTCGCCCGCCTGGGCGGCGTCGAGGACCTCGGGCAGGTGCCGTCGGGCGCGCGGAGCCTCCAGTCTGGCCGCGACGTCGGTCGGGAGCAGCCCGGTGCGCGCCGCCCACGTGCTGAACGAGCGCGCCGCCGCGACCCGG
>NZ_KV823939.1:0-19436 GCF_001815995.1 Dietzia sp. HMSC21D01
TGGGACCTCACCGACGGCGGCCGCCTAGGCGGCGGGTCCTCGCAACTGCTGCCCGACGGCGTGGTCCTCGGGTCGCTCGGCGGCCCCGAGCTCACGCAGGTCGATTCCGTCGACCTCGAGCGCTACGCGGGGGAGTGGCTCCAGGTCGCCGCGATCCCGCAGCCGTACACCCTGCAGTGCACCAACGACACCCGAGCCGAGTACGCGGTCACCGCGCCGGGCACGGTCTCGGTCCGCAACAGCTGCGGCTCGGCGATCAGTTCGGACTCGGTGATCGAGGGGGAGGCGAAGGTCCGCGACACGGCCACGAACGCCTCCCTGCGGGTGAACTTCCCGATGGTCCCGTTCCAGGACGAGGCCGGACCCGTCAACTACCGGATCACCTACCTGGCGGACGACTACTCGCTGGCGATCGTCGGCGACCCCACCCGTTCGTCGGGCTTCGTCCTCAGCCGCGAGCCCGCTCTCGACGCCGGGCAGTGGGCGACCGTGCGCGACGTCATCGAGGACCGCGGCTGGTGGTCCTGCGCGTTCCTCACCGTTCCGATGGTCGGCGGGCGGGGCGACGCCACCCCGCTGTGCCTGCTGCCCTGAGGCGCACGGCCCGCACCGACACGGAGGAGTAACCGATGAGCATCGATATCACCTGCACGGTTCCCGCGACCCCGGGCCAGGCGTGGCGTTACTTCGCCTCCCCGGGCGCGTTCCGTCGGCTCTCGCCGCCGTTCATGCCGTTGCGGCCGGTCCGGGAGGCGGCATCCCTGCGCGACGGCCTCGCGGTGCTCGAGCCACGCTCGGCCCTGCCCGGCCCGCTGGGCAGGCGCTTCGGCCCCCGGTGGCACGCCCGGCACGACCCCGCCGGCTACGTCGAGGGGGAGCGCTTCGTCGACCGCTGCGTGTCGCAGCCCTACGCCGCCGCGACCGGCTGGGTCCACACGCACACCGTCACCGCCACGCCCGACGGCGCCGCGCTCCTCGGCGACCGGGTGGAGGCCCGCGTCCCCGGTGGGGCGCTCGCCCCCGTGTTCGCCTACCGGTACCGGCAGATGGCCGCCGACCTGGCCGCGATCGACCGTCACCGCAGCGCGCCGGTGACGGTCGCCGTGACCGGTGCCTCCGGACTGGTGGGCACGGCCCTGACCGCGCTGCTCGGCGTGGCCGGCCACCGCGTCATCCGCCTGGTGCGCGGACCGGTCGACGGCGACAACGACGACGACAACGACGACGACGAAGACGGCGGCGCGCGGGAGGGACGCGGTGGCTGGCCGGAGCGGAGCTGGGATCCGGACGCCCCCGCCCCGGATCTGCTCGACGGCGTGGACGTGCTGGTCCATCTGGCGGGCGCACCCATCGCGGGCCGGTTCACCGATCGTCACGTCGCACGGGTCCGCGACAGCCGGGTCGGCCCCACGCGTCGGCTCGCCGAGCTCGTCGCCGCCCGCGGCGGGGCCACCGCCATGGTCTGCGCCTCGGCCATCGGCTACTACGGCCCCGACCGCGGCGACGAGCAGCTGACCGAGCATTCCGCTCCGGGCACCGGGCCGGTCGCCGACATCGTGGTCGACTGGGAGCGCGACTGCGACCCCGCCCGCGAGGCCGGTGCCCGGGTCGTCTCCGTGCGCACCGGCATCGCCCTGTCCGGGGCCGGCGGGATGCTGCCTCCGCTGGCGGCCCTGACGCGCGCGGGGCTCGGTGGCCGTATCGGCTCCGGCCGACAGTGGATGTCCTGGATCTCGTTGGACGACCTCACCGACATCTACCTGCGCGCGATCGTCGACCCCACGATGTCGGGGGCGGTCAACGGCACGGCCCCCGAGCCGGTGACGAACGCCGAGTTCACCCGCGTCCTGGGGTCGGTCCTGCGTCGCCCCACCCTCGTCCCCGTCCCGGGGTGGGCGCCCGCCGTCCTGCTCGGCTCACGCGGGGCGGACGAACTGGCCCTGGCCGATCAGCGGGTCGTTCCACGGACCCTCTCCGACGCCGGGCACCACTTCCGGCATCGCGCCCTGCGAGCGGCGTTCGAGCACGAACTCGGCGCAGAGGAGGTGCCGACCGCGCTGTAGCGTCAGCGCTGGAGAATCATGGGCACGAGCACCCGGCGCGCCAGCGCCCGGATCTGCTCCTCGGAGTCCACCACGGGAGGGCCGTCCGGCATCACCACGAGCGAGTGCAGGAAGCGACCCACCACGGAGGCGACCTCGAGCGAGAGCTGCTCGGCCTCGTCGGGCTCCATGTGGCGCGTGTGGACGTCGGCGTTCCACGTGCTGCGCACGAATTGCGCCAGCATCTCGATGATCGTCTCGAGCACCGAATCCGACTGACCGGCGAGCATCGCCATGGCCTCGACCTTGTCGCTCTCGATCATCCGACGCAGCAACTCGTTCTGGCGGATGTCGAAAACGGTGCCCACGAGCAGGTCCTCGACGTGCCGGACCGGGTCCCATTCCAGCGATTCGAACGGCGTGTACCGGGCGTTGACGGTCATCATGAGCCGCTGCGCCTCGTGCGCGTAGATCGCACGCAGGATGTCGTCCCGTGGCCCCAGCCGACGATAGAGCGTCACCCGTGTGACGCCGGCGGCCCGCGCGATGTCGTCGGTACTCGTCCCCTTGATCCCGCGTTCGGCGAACACCGTGGACGCCGTCTCGATCAAACGGACGTCCTCGGCGTCCGGTTCCGCCTCCGGCGTCCGGGCACCACCGCGGCCACTGTCACGAGTCACGCCCTCATGGTAGGACGAGAGGCCACGGCGGCTGCCCGTAACGGGGTGGTCGGGGGCTCGCCGGGGTTGTGCTATCGCGGAGGCTGATCGCCGCCGTCGACCGGATAGCCGCCCTGCTGGCCCTGGCCCCACCGCTGGTCGGGAGCCTGCGAGTAGCTCTGGTCGTGACCCTGTCCGCCCTGGGCGAAGCCGGGCTGACCGGGCGCGGCACCCCGCGGGCCGTCGATCGCCTGGGTCTCGTGGCCCGAAGGGGCGTCGGGGGCGGCGCCGCCCTCGGACTCCGGCACCATGTCGAACACGCCGGGCCTGGGCTTGTCCCGTCGCGGCTCCTCGTCCATCACGGAGGTGGCGCCCTTGGCGGCGGCCTCCGCGGCGGCCACGGAGCGGGCGATCTCCGGATCGGTCCGGGTGTCGAACCACTCGTCGGGGGCCGAGGGCAGATCCGCGTCGGTGTCGACGTCCGACGGCTCGTAGCGGAAGACCCCGTCGTCGTCCTTCTTGGCGACGGCCTTGGCGAAGGTCTCCAGGGAGTCGCCGAACTGAGACGGGATCATCCACATGGTGGCCGCGTCGCCCTTGGCCATCTCGGGCAGGTTCTGCACGTACTGGTAGGCCAGCATCTCCGGCGTCGGCTTGGAGGCCTTGACGGCGGCGTTGACCCGCGCGATCGCGGCGGCCTGCCCCTCGGCCACCAAGTAGCGGGCGGCCCGCTCACCCTGCGCGCGCAGCATGCGCGACTGCCGGTCCGCCTCGGCCGCGAGGATGGCCGCCTGCTTGTTGCCCTCCGCGTCGAGGATCGCGGCCTGCTTGGCGCCCTGCGCGGTGGTGATGGCGGCCTCGCGCTGCCCCTCGGCGGTGAGGATGGTGGCGCGCTTCTCGCGGTCCGCGCGCATCTGCTTCTCCATCGAGTCCTGGATGGAGGGCGGCGGATCGATCGAGCGCAACTCGACCCGGGCGACGCGCAGTCCCCACCGGCCGGTCTCCGAGTCCAGCACGCCGCGGAGCTGCTTGTTGATCATGTCGCGGCTGGTGAGCGTCTGCTCCAGCGTCAGGCCGCCCACCACGTTGCGCAGGGTGGTGGTCGCGAGCTGCTCGACGGCGATGATGTAGTTGTTGATCTCGTAGACCGCCGACTTGGGGTCGGTGACCTGGAAGTAGACGACGGTGTCGATGCTCAGCGTGAGGTTGTCCTCGGTGATCATCGACTGCGGCGGGAACGTCACGACCCGCTCACGCAGGTCGACCTTGGCGCGCACGCGGTCGATGAACGGGATGATGAGCGTGAGCTGACCACTCACGGTGCGCTGGTAGCGGCCGAGCCGCTCGATGACCGCGGCTTCGGCCTGGGGGATGAGCTTGACCGAGCTCACCACCACCGAGACGATCAGGACGACGATGACGGCGAGAAAGATCAAGCCACCCATGGGTACCTCCGGTTGAGTCGTGCGTATCGGCTGCTGCTGGGAGGCCTCGAACTCATAGGCCGCGCACGACGATCGCCGTGGCCCCCTCGATCTGGTGCACCAGGACCTTGTCTCCGGCCTCGAACGTCTCGCCCTCGATCAGCGGTCGCGCCGTCCAGGTGTCCCCGGCGATCTCGACCAGGCCGTCGGACGGCCCGATCGCCTCGACGACCGTGCCGCCGCGACCGGTGAGGGCGGCCGTGTTGGTGTCGTGCTCGGGCAGCGCGCTGAGCAGGCGCCGACGGACGAGCGGGCGGACGCCGACGACGAGGATGAGCGAGACGAGCGCGAACGCCAGCGCCTGACCCCACACCGGCGCGCCGAGGAAGGCGGCGGCCGAACCGCCGAGGGCGCCTCCGGCGAGCATGAGCATGAACAGCTCTCCGCCCGCCGCCTCTCCGGCGGCGAGAAGAACCGCTGCCCCGAGCCAGGCGAATCCCACGTGCATGACACCGACCCTACCGACAACGGGCGGTCGGCAGGTGGGCTCTCGGCACGCGACTACGCTCTGGGAACGTGTCGACTCTGAAGAAGTTCGCCTGGCTCTCGGTGGCCACCGCGATCGTCACCATCGCGCTCAAGGTCGGGGCGTGGTGGGTCACCGGCTCGGTCGGCCTCCTGTCCGACGCCGCCGAGTCCGTGGTCAACCTGGTGGCGGCGGTGATCGCGCTGGGGGCGATCAGCGTCTCGGAGCGACCGGCCGACGACGACCACCAGTACGGGCACTCCAAGGCGGAGTACTTCTCCGCGGGTGTCGAGGGCGCGATGATCTTCGTGGCCGCGGCGTTCATCCTGGTCGTGAGCGTGGAGCGGCTGATCAACCCGGCCCCGCTGGAGGCGCTCGGCGTCGGCCTGGCGATCTCCGTGGTCGCCGCTGTCCTCAACGGGGTCGTCGGTCTCGTGCTCGTGCGGGCGGGCGTCCGCCACCGGTCGCCGACCCTGAGGGCGGACGGCAAGCACCTGCTCACGGACGTCATCACCTCCGTCGGCGTCGTGGTGGGCCTCGCGCTGGCGTGGGTGACCGGCTGGCAGGTCCTCGACCCGATCGTGGCGATCGGCGTGGGCCTGAACATCCTGTTCATCGGCTACCGACTGGTGCACGAGTCGGGCATGGGCCTGATGGACGCGACCCTGCCCGACGAGGACAACAGGATGATCGAGGAGGTGCTCGAGCGGCACCGCGAGCCCGGCCGCGTCGACTTCCACGAGCTGCGGACCCGAGAGTCGGGCAAGTGGCGCTTCGTGGAGTTCCACGCGCTCGTCCCGGGGGAGTGGAGCGTCGAGCGCGGGCACGACCTGGTGGAGACGGTGGAGCAGGAGATTCACGCCGCCCTGCCCAACTCGCACATCACCACCCACATCGAGCCGATCGAGGACGAGCGGGCGTACAACGACGTGCACCTCTAGAGCGCGTCGCGTGGCCTACCCGCGCGCCGGCCCGTCAGCCCCCGCCGCTCGGTGCGAGCCCGCCGCCCGCAACCCCGCCGAACGGCCGCGCCGCCGGTAGTAGCTCCGGCCCGCCACGTTCTGCTGATGCCAGTAACCGCGCAGGAGCAGCGGTAATTCGGGGATCCAGAACCGGTCCTCGAGGGGCAGGACGGGCTCGCGGGCCCCGAGGGTGACGTCCGCGTAGACGACTCCGGGTCCCTCGTCGGCCCGCCGCGAGGCGAGCACCGTGCCGGAGGCGTCGACGATCTGGGTTGCGCCGACGTACTCCGTCTCGTACGGCACGCACACGCCCGTCCCCGGAGCGAGGAGGAAATCGGTGCGGAACGATCCGCAGTGGGAGGCCTGCAGCACGGGTGCGCCGAGCCGGCGGGCGAACTCCGCGGGCGCGTTCTCCGAGAGATAGCGGTTGTACTGCGCCAGAGGGCCCAGCACGCGGTCGGTGAGCCCGCCCCAGTTCCGCGGGACCGTCCACCAGTGCGTGCCGGTGACGGCGACGCCGACGCGACCCCGGAGCCTGCGCACGGTCCCAGTGCGGATGAGCTCCCAGCAGCTCGCCACCCCCACGCCGCCGAGCGCGGTCTCGAACGCGCCGTCGTCACTGCCGTCGCGGTAGTAACCGCCGCCGGTGTAGAAGCAGTTCTCCCACATCGTCGGCAGGTCCTTGTCGTGCGTGTGTACGAACCCGTCGGGTTCGACCAGGTGATAGCGGTTGTAGACCTCGTCGTCGTCGGCCACCACCATCGACCCACCGACGGTGAGGCGGTATCGCGCGGCGAGGCGGCGGAACATGTCCACCGCCACGTTCTCGCGCGGCAGGACGGCGTCGTGGACCTCCGCCCGCATCGGCAGCGGTGACGTGCAGAACTCGGGCACCGCGATGAGGCGCGCGCCCCGCTCGGCGGCCTCGACGACCATCGTCTCCAGCCGGCCGAGCGTGAGGTCGACGCGGCCCGGCACGCCCTCCAGCTGCACGGCCGCGGCGCGGACCACCTGTCCCGACAATCGGACCTCCTGGATCGAGCACGGACATGGATCGAGCACGGACATGGATAGAGCGTGGACGCGGATCACGCGCGAACGAGCGCGCAGGTCAGCGCCCTGCCCTATGGTCGTCAGCATACAAATCCCGGCGCATTGTCAAGTGCTCTTCGGAAGGACCCATGGAACTCGGCATCGACACCCTGCTCACCCTCCTCGCGGCGGGCCTCATCTTCCTGCTGGCGCTGTGCCTCGGCGTGTGGAAGTACCGCCAGATGGCCGCGAGCCCCGAACACGTCGCGCACCCGTACGTGGACATCGCGCACCGGGCGTCGTTGCTGTACTCGTTCGCGACCCTGCTCATCGCCGTGTTCGTCGAGCTGAGCGCCTGGCCGACCTGGGTCAACCTCACCGCCGCCGGCGTGCTGGTGTTCTTCTTCCTGGTGGCGATCGGCAGCTACATCCTCCACGGCGCGCTCAAGGACACGACCAACCAGTTCGAGCGGCCCACGGTCGCGTTGCACCTCGGCATGGTGGCGCTCATCGTCGGCGAGATCGGAGGGTTCGCGGTGCTGCTCGCGGGGTTCGTCGCCGGGCAGTTCGGAGGTTGAGCGCAGCTCGGGGGCCCGCGGTCGTATCCTCGGCGGTGTGGGCCACCCGATCATGTTCGACGCCGCGGACCCGCTGCTGGCGCGGCTGCGGCAGGTGTGCCTCGCGCTGCCCGACGCCGCCGAGAAGATCTCGCACGGACGCCCCAACTGGTACACGACCAAGGTGTTCGCGGTGTACGGCGGCTCGGTCAAGGGCGACCACGCGGACCCGCTCCTGTCCCGAGCGCTGCTGTTCCTGCCGGATCCGGGGGAGCGCGCGGCGCTGGAACAGGACGAGCGGTTCCACGTCCCGGCGTACTACGGGCCGGCCGGGTGGCTGGCGCTGCCGCTGGACGATGGAGCGGACGGCGGCGGCCCCGGGCCCGACTGGGACGAGGTCGCCGAGCTCGTCGAATCCTCGTACCGGCAGACCGCGGGAACCCGGCGGGTCGCTCGTCTCGACGACGAGCGCGGTCGCTCGCGCGACTAGGCTGGCCGCATGCCGCTGCGCCCCCGCTCCGACGCCGCCTCGCCGCGCCGGCGCTCGTCCGGCGGCAGGCGCTCGCCCGGCGACATGGATCTGGGCACTCGGGCGCTCCTCCTGGGGGTCGGCTCGCTGGTCCTGTCCTGGGTGCCGCTGCTCAACATCATCGCGTTCCTCGCCGGGCTCATGGCCGTGGCGTTCGGCCTGCTCGCGCGCTGGCCGACCGGGTGGCTGACCAACGAGGACACCAGTCCGCGGCGTGGGCTGTGGGGCGTGGTGCTGGGCGCGATCGCGCTGGTCGTGTTCGTGGTGACCGCGGTGCGGTACTCGGCGCTGTAGGGGCCGGCGCGATCAGCGCAGGTTCGACACGACCCAGCCGATCGCCGTGCGCATCCGGCGGGCGAACTCCCCCGGGTGCGTCGCGCACGCGGCATGCCCGGCGTGGACCGGGAACACCGCGCTGTGGGGCAGCAGGTCGGCCATCTCGTCCTGCACCCACTGCGGGAACGCCAGGTCCCGGGTGGTCTTGACGACGGCCACCGGCAGCGTGAGCTCGTGCAGCCACGACGTCGAGTTGAAGCCCGCGACCTGCGCTATGACGTTGCGGTGCGTCGCGAACGACACCGAGGACAGCTCGCGCAGCGCCCACGCGTGCGGTCTGAGGGCCTCGTCGTCGACCTCCTCCTCCACGGCCTCGCCGACCTCCTCCGGCACGGCGTTGAGCAACGGGGCGGACCGCGTCAACCCACTGAGCGACATCCGCTCGAGAGCGTTGCGCCGAGCCCCGGTGCCGGTCGCGGCCAGCACCAGCCCGCCCAGGCGCGACGGGTCGCGGCGCGCTGCCAGCTGGGACACGATCCCGCCCATCGAGTACCCACCCAGCACCGGCGCGGGCAACTGGAGGTGGTCGGCGACCCGCAGCACGTCGTCGGCGAGTGCCTCGAACGTGAACTCGCCGTGGAAGCCGTGGCCGTGCCAGCGCTGATCGAACGTGATGAGGCGGTGCTCTCCGCGGAGCCGCTCGAACGTCTGGTACCAGTTGAGCATCCCCGTGGCCGCCATGCCGTGCAGCAGGATCACCGGCGTGAGGTGCTCCTCGCCCGTGTCGTGAACGCGGGTGGTGACGCCGTCGGAGAGCGAGACGATCCGTCCCGGTGGCAGCCGCGACAGGTCGGGCACCATCCGCGGGGCACGCGCGGCCGCCCGCGGCAGTGATCCGATCGGCCTCCTGGGCACGGGCATCCTCCTGGGTATGGTCCCCTGATGGTGGGGCACCGGCCGGGCGGGCGCATCCGCGTCAGTCGACGGACACCAGTCCCTCCTGCTCGAGGAAGTCCCGGGCGACCAGCGCGGGATCCTCGCCGTCCACGTCGACCCGCATGTTCATCTCCACCATCACCTCGTTCGTGAGCAGGTCCACCAGCGGCGCGAGGACGTCCTCGATCTGCGGGTACGCGTCCAGCACCTCGCCGCGGACGACGGTCGCGAGGTTGTAGACGGGGAAGAAGCGCTGATCGTCCTGCAGGACCACCAGGTCGAGGCCCTTGATCCGGCCGTCGGTGGTGTAGACCTCGCCGAAGCGGCACTCCCGGCCGACCGAGGTGGCCTGGTAGATGATCCCGGGTTGCATGATCGGCGTGGGCACCGCCGCCGCGTCGAACCCATAGGCCTCGGCGAGCCCAGGCCAGCCGTCGCGGCGCACCGAGAACTCGGTCTCCATGCACGTGACGGCCGATTGGGGGTCGGTGCGGACGAGCTCGGCGTAGTCGGAGAACGTCCGCACCCCGGTCTCCTCGGCGGTCGCCCGGTTCATGGCGAACGAGTACGTGTTGTCCACGGTCGTGGGCGGCAGCCAGCGCAGGTCGTGCTCGGCCAGGTCGGCGTCGCGCACCGCCTCCCACTGCCCCTGCGGATCGCGGATCGGCTCGGAGTTGCCCAGGTAGCTCATCCACGCGGTGCCCGTGTATTCCATACCGATGTCGACCTGCCCGGTCACCAGCGCCTGCCGGAAGCTGTTGGACCCGGCCAGCGACGACATGTCGGACACCTCCATGCCGGCCGCCGCGAGGAGGAACTCCACGAGATAGCTGGCGATGACGCCCTCGGTGAAGTCCTTGCCGCCCACCGTGATGCGCACGCCCTCGAGCTCGGGGACCGTGCCGGCCGGACCTGGCGACACGGGCAGCGGGACCGACCCGCCGTTGTTGAGGCCGCAGCCGGTCGCGAGCAGCACGGTGGTGAGCAGGGCGGCGGCGAGGCGTCTGACGGGCGAGGTTCTCGTGCTGGTCATCGCAGCCCCTTCGGGTTGAACAGGAGCTCGCCGACCTCGCCGAGCCAGTCGACGAACAGTGCGAGACACACCGCGAGCACCGAGCCCACGGCCAGCGTCGTGTAGTCCTGCAGGCGGTACCCGGTGTCGATGAAGATGCCCAGCCCGCCGGCGTCCACCAGGAAACTCAGCGTGGCCGTGCCCACCGCCAGCACGAGCGTGGTGCGCAGCCCCGCGAGGATGAACGGCACCGCCAGCGGCAGCTCGACCGACCGCAGGACGCGGGCGCTCGTCATCCCCTGACCGCGCGCGGCGTCGATGAGCGCCGGGTCGACGTTGCGGATCCCCACGATGGTGTTCCGCAGCACCGGAAGCAGCGAGTAGACCGCCACCGGCAGCACCCCGATCCAGAAGCCCGTCCGGTTGGTCGCCAGGAACAGCAGCACGATCAGCCCGATCGCCGGCGCAGCCTGCCCGATGTTGGCGAACCCCACCGCCACCGGAGCGAGGAACCGCGTCCGCCGGCGGGTGAGCAGGATCCCCAGGGGAACACCCACCGCCACGACGATCCCCACCACCGTCACCGTGATCTGCACGTGCTCGAGCGTCCGCTGGGTGAGGGACGCCGCGTTGAGCGAGGCCCGCTGCGTCTCGTCGAGCTCGCGGGAGAACGCCCACCACAGCACCCCGACCGCCGCGGCCACGATGACCAGCGGCTGCACCCACAACCTCGCCGACCCGCCGCGGGCCACGGCAGCGGGCGCGCTCATGCCCGACCGCTCTGGCTGGGGACCCGGCCCTCGTCGTTGTGCCGGTGGTTGATGCGCCGCAGCTCGGCGACCAGGTCGTCGATGCCGATGGTGCCGCGGTACACCCGTCGCGGTCCACGACCACCGTGGTGGCGCTCGCCGTGGACAGCAGCCCGTCGAGCGCCTCCTGGAGGGACGAGTCCACCGTCACGGACCCGACCACCGGCAGTCCGCCCGACCGCAGATCGGGCATCCGGGCCACCGTGTCGCCGCGCACCCACCGCAGGGGCCGGCCCGCGTCGTCGAGCACGACCGCCCACTCGTCGCCGGACCCGCGCAACCGGGTGGCGAACTCGGCCGGGTCGTCCGAGGCCCTCGCCGTCGTCGCCTCTCCCAGGTCCACGTCACCCACGCGCCGGAGGGTGAGGGTCTTGAGCGCGGCGTCGTCACCGATGAACCCGCTCACCGTGTCGTCCGCCGGGTTGGTGAGGACGGCCTCCGGGGTGTCGAACTGCAGCACCGACGACCCGGGGCCGAGCACCGCGATCCTGTCTCCCAGCTTCACCGCCTCGTTGAAGTCGTGGGTGACGAACACGATGGTCTTGCGCAGCTCGTCCTGCAGCCGCACCAACTCGTCCTGCAGCGACGCCCGCGTGATGGGGTCGACCGCCCCGAACGGCTCGTCCATGAGCAGCACCGGCGGATCCGCGGCCAGCGCCCGGGCCACCCCGACCCGCTGCTGCTGGCCGCCCGACAACTGCGCGGGGTAGCGGTCGCGGAACTCCCCGGGGTCCAGGCCGACCAGCTCGAGCATCTCGTCCACGCGGGCCCGGGTCCGGGCCTTCTTCCACCGTAGTAGCCGCGGCACCGTGCCGACGTTCTGCGCGACGGTCATGTGGGGGAACAGCCCCGACGCCTGGATGGCGTAGCCGATGGAGCGGCGCAGGGTGTCGGCGTCGAGGCCGCGGTTGTCCTGACCGTCGATCGTGATGGTGCCGGAGGTCGGCTCGATGAGGCGGTTGATCATCCGCATGGTGGTGGTCTTGCCGCAGCCCGACGGCCCCACGAACACCGTGGTCCGGCCGGCGGGCAGCTCGAGCGAGACGTTGTCCACCGCCGGCCGCTCCTGGCCGGGGTAGATCTTGGTGACGTCGTCCAGGACGATCGGGACGCCGGAGACGGACTCGGTGGTGGTCGATCCGGTACTGGTCACTGGTTCCCCTTGATGGTCAGGCGTCCGAGCAGGACGAGGAGCGCGTCGAGGACGAGCGCGAGGACGACGATGAGCACCGTCGCGGTCAGCGCCATGGGCAGCGCGGTGGGCGTGCCGACCCGCGACAGCGCCGCGAAGATGAGGTTGCCCAGCCCCGGACCTTTGACGTACGCGGCGATCGCGAGGATGCCCATCGACATCTGCGTGGAGATCCGGATCCCGGCGAGGATGGACGGCCACGCCAGCGGTAGTTCGACGCGGGCGAGCACCCCGATCCGGCTCATACCCACCCCGCGCGCGGCGTCGACGGTCGCGGCGGGCACGGCGTCCAGGCCGACGATCGTGTTGCGCAGGATCGGCAACACGGCATAGATGACCAGCGCGGTCATGGTGGGCAGCACGCCCAGACCCAGCACCGGGATGAGCAGGCCGAGCAGCGCGAACGACGGCACCGTGAGCGCCGTGGCGGCGAGGCCGGTGGCGACCGCCGACCCGGACCGGCTGCGGTAGACGGCCACGCCGATCGCCACCGACAGCAGCGTCGCCAGCAGCACCGCCTGCACCGTGGCGCTGACGTGCTGCCATGAGTCCGTGGCCAGCTGGAGGCGGCGCGTGGAGAGGAAGTCCATCAGGGCGGTCATCGCATCTCGGCTCTGTCGGGTCGGCGCGGTACGGGTGCGACCACGTTAGCCCCGTCCGCACCTGTAGAGGGCGGAGTCGGGATATCCGACTCCCGGATCGGCTGTGGCGGCGCGGTGCGGTCGTGCACCATGTAGACATGACGCCACGGCCCACCCGTCCCCTGGATCCCGACCTGACGGAGCACCTCGACGAACTCCTCGCCGCGAGCGGCCGCATCGCCCGCCGGCACTTCTACGGTGACCTCGCGGCGCTGGCCGCCACGGACAAGGGCGGCGCGGGCACGGGCACCGCGGACTCGAACGGCGCGGCCGTCGGCGGAAACGGGCACCGCTACGATCCCGTGACCGAGGCCGACCGTGCGATCGAGGAGCTCCTGCGCGCGGGGATCTCGTCGATGTCCCCGGGCGACCGGGTGGTGGGGGAGGAGAACGGCCTCACCGGTCCCGCCGACGCCGCCCGTACGTGGTACCTGGATCCGATCGACGGGACCAAGGCGTTCCTCACCGGGATGACGGGGTGGGGGACCCTGGTCGGCGTGGTGGAGGGCGGCCGCGCCGTCGCGGGCTGGATGGACCAGCCGGTGTTGGGCGAGACGTTCTCCGCCGTCCACGGGCGCGCCACCGTGCGGCGCCGCACCAACGGACCGGAGGCCATCGACCTGCGCGTATCGGGCTGCACGGAGCTGTCCGAGGCGATCATGTACACCACGCACCCGTCGATGTTCGGCGACGACGGCGAGGTCCGCAGCCGCTACGACGACCTCGGCCGCCGCGTCCGCCTCCAGCGCTTCGGCGGGGACTGCTACGCCTACTGCATGCTCGCCGCGGGGCGCGTCGATCTGGTCGTGGAAGCCGACCTGAAGTCCTACGACATCGTGGCGCTGATCCCGATCATCGAGGCCGCGGGCGGCGTGATCACGGGCCCGGACGGCCGGCAGCCGCTCGAGGGCGGGACCGTCGTGGCGGCGGCGACGCCAGAGCTGGCCGAACAGGCCTGGGCGGTGCTGCAGCCGGAGCGGTGAGAGGGGAGGAGCTGCCCCTCCGGTAGGGCACGACGACGCAGACGCGCCCCCCGACGAGAAACGTCGAGGGGCGCGGAAGGCACTACTTAAGAGTCCCCTGAATCAGCGAGGCATGGGAGGCAGCGTGATGCCCAGCTGCTCCGCCTGGATGAAGGCTTCCTGGGGAAGCATCCCCATGCTGTGCGCGACGGCGCCCCAGAACGAGGTCGAGGTGACCAGGCCGACGGCCGTGGGGATCAACGCGGTGAGGGACAGGGTGGGCATAAGGCTGAGTGCCGCGAGTCCTTGATTTCCCATTGAGGATTCTCCTTGTTTCGTCCGAAGTTCGGCTCGGTTTCTTTGGGGACGTTAAGAATCTACCAAACATAAGTTCTTGCCCATGTCAGGGGGGTTAACGCCGCAGGTTGGTCTCTGCGGCCGCTCGCATCCACCACGCCGGTGGGCCGTCGCCCCGCCCGGTGGGGTCGAAAACGTGGTGAAGCCGAACCGCTCGTGGAGCAGCACGACCCCGGCGTCGGGCTCCGGGGCGTCCGGGGGGCAGGAATGCGACGACACCGTCTACCGGGTCGGTGATGCCGACGGGACCGTGCCGGAGTGCGTGCCGGAGGTAGAGGAGAGCGCACGGACTTCCCGCCGCGCCGACGCCCGGATCGGATGCGACCCCGGTCACAGTTGGCTAGAACCTAGTCATGGAGCGACATCCCCGGGGTGATGCGTCCCCCGACACCGGGTCAGGGTCGGGCACACGCAGGCGTAAGCGCCGGCTCAGCACCATCAAGACGGCCGTACCCGCCCGGATGGACCGCCTTCCCTGGGCGGGGATCCACTGGAAGATCATCGTGGGCCTCGGGACCGTGTGGATCCTCGACGGCCTCGAGGTCACCCTCATCGGCTCACTGGCCGCGCGCCTGGTGGAGCCCGGCAGTGGCCTGCCGATCACGGAGGGCCAGATCGGTCTCGCAGCGTCGATCTACATCTTCGGTGCCTGTCTGGGTGCACTGTTCTTCGGCCGACTGACCGACAAGTGGGGCCGCAAGAAGCTGTTCATGCTCACCCTGGTGGTGTACTGCGTCGCCACGTTCGCCACGGCCTTCGCGGTGGAGCCGTGGATGTTCTTCATCTGCAGGTTCTTCACGGGCGCCGGCATCGGCGGTGAGTACGCGGCGATCAACTCCGCGGTCGACGAGCTGATCCCCGCCCACTACCGCGGTCGCGTGGACATCCTCATCAACGGCACCTACTGGCTGGGCGCGACGTTCGGCTCGTTCTACTCGCTGTTCTTCCTCAACACGGCGATGTTCGCCGAGAACCTGGGCTGGCGGTTCGCGCTCGGCGTGGGCGCGCTGCTGGGCGTGGTGATCATCTTCGTCCGCCGGCATGTCCCGGAGAGTCCGAGGTGGCTGTTCATCCACGGCCGGGAGGACGAGGCCGAGGAGATCGTCGAGAGGATCGAGAAGCAGATCCGGAAGGAGACCGACGAACCGCTGGAGAAGGTCGGCCGCGACGAGCGGATCACCATCCACCAGAGGGCCTCGATCCCCTTCAGCGAGATCGCGAGGACCGCCTTCGGGAAGTATCCCAGGCGGGCGATCCTGTGCCTCGCGTTGTTCATCGGTCAGGCGTTTCTCTACAACGGGATCACCTTCAACCTCGGCACGCTCTACCAGAACTACTACGGCATCGACGCGGGCTCGGCGCCGCTGCTACTGGCCCTGTTCGCGATCGTCAACTTCCTCGGCGCGCTCACTCTGGGCCCGCTGTTCGACAAGGTCGGACGTAAGAAGATGATCGCCGGCACGTACCTCGGGTCGGCGCTGGTGACGGTGCCGCTGTACTTCGTATTCCTCAATGAGACGGGTGGATTGTGGGGCTTCGTCGTGCTGCTGTCGCTGACGTTCTTCATCGCCACGGCGGGCGCGTCGGCCGCCTACCTCACCGTCAGCGAGATCTTCCCGATGGAGACCCGCGCGCTGGCGATCGCCTTCTTCTACGCGATCGGCACGGGCGTCGGCGGCATAATCGGCCCGCTGCTGTTCGGTAACTTCATCGAGAGCGGCGACCGCGGACTGGTCGGCCTGGGCTTCCTCCTCGCGGCGGGCATCATGGCGATCGGCGGAATCGCCGAGATCTTCCTCGGCGTCGACGCGGAGGGGAAGTCCCTCGAGGACATCGCCGCGCCGATCACCGCGCAGAAGCCGGGGGAGGAGAACACGACCAGGTGATACTGAGTTCCTCTTCAATGATTGAGTTCTTCTCCGATGACTGGGTTCTTCCTCGATGACTGGGTTCTTCTTCGATGACTGAGCCACTGTTCGGTGTCCACCGCGAGCCGTCGCTTCTCGGTCCGGGCGCGGTGCACGTGCCGGACTGGATGAGCCGCGAGCAGCAGGAGTATCTCCTCCGGGCGTGCGCGGACTGGGCGGCCGTGGCGGCGCCGCGCTCGATCGTCCTACCCGGCGGCGGGCGGATGTCGGTGCGGACGTTCAGTCTGGGGCGCCACTGGTCGCCGTATAGATATGACGACGACGACGCCGCCACCCCGCCGATCCCCGATTGGCTCGTGCGGGCCGCGCGAACCGCGCTGACCTCGGCTGCGGCGGTCGATCCGCGCTCCGCGGTCCTCGACGGCGGCGATCCCTGCACCCCCGACGCCGCTCTGGTGAACCTCTACGGCCGTGGTGCGACGATGGGCCTTCACCAGGACCGCGACGAGGCGAGCCCCGCGCCCGTCGTGTCGTTCAGCCTGGGAGACGCGTGCACGTTCCGCTTCGGCACGCCCGAGCACCGCGGCCGGCCGTACACCGACGTCCGCCTGGAGTCGGGCGATCTGGTGGTGTTCGGCGGGCCGTCGCGGATGGCGTTCCACGGTGTGCCCAAGGTCTTCGACTCCACGGCGCCGTCGTGGTGCCGTGAGGTGCTGGGCGCCGAGCCGGGGCGGGTCAACATCACGCTGCGGATGACCCGGCCACCTACGCTGGGCGGATGAGTTCCGCAGAGAAGTCCGAATCCGGCCGTTCCTCCGGGCCCTCCGCGTCCCCTGTCGCGGGCCGGGCCCGGGCCGCGCTGGCGATCGCGCTGGTCCTGGTGGTGGCGCTGATCGCGGCCGTGGCGACATGGGTGATCTCGGACCGGACGCACGCGCCGTCCGCGCGGCAGCTGAGTCCGAAGGTCCAGGTGGCCGCCGGCTCCGATCACGTCGACCCCTTCGCCGGGCTGGTGATCCGCGTCCCCGAGGGCTGGCGTGCGGAGTCGGGCGAACTGCTCTTCGGCAGCACCGCGATGAGCCCCGAGCGGGCAGCGCCCGCCCAGTCCGACGGAGTCGTGCTGGTGGGCGGGCTCACCGAGGACCTGTTCGACCCCCGCGAGAGCGACAACCGGCTGGCGGCGATCACCCTGGCCAACGGAATGGGCCCGATCCTCCTCCCGGTCCCGGGGCAGGCGGTCGACGAGCGGGTCGAGGAGCTGTCGACCCGAGTCGGCGACGGCTGGTCGGTCTCGTTCCGGGTCATCCCCTCGGCCCCGCAGGACGTGGTCGGCCCGGAGGGGGCGTTGGTGTACTCGGCGGTCGTCGGTCAGGGCGCGCAGCGCTACTGGCTCACCTACGTCGGTCGCCCGGGCGACGGCACCGTGCCCTCACCGACCGCGGAGTGGGCGGACGAGATCGTCGAGCGCCTGCGGCTGTCCGAGGCCGCCTACACGCCGGCCGGCCAGCCGGGCGCGCCTGCCTGACGCCCGCCCGTCACGGCCGCATCCGCCGGAAACCCACCACCGGGTTCCCGCCGGCGATCCCCTCGATCGGCGCGCACACCGCCTCGACCTGCCGACGGGCCTGCTCCCGCACGGGCGTGGCCGGGTCGAGGACCGAGAGGTACTCGGAGTGCTGCGCCAGCGCCTCCACGGCCGACTCGACGAAGCCCGTGACCTCCACGTAGTGCGTGGGCCCGGGCGCGGACTCGAACCACATCTGCGGTCGCCCCTCCGCGGCGTCCACGCCGACCGCGGCCACGAGGTCGTCGTACGCCGCGCCCACGGCCGCGCCGAACTCCATGTGGTCGCTCTGGTTGGGCATGCCGGGGCCGAATTCGGGGCCCGAGTACAGGGACACCACGATGTCGGGCCGGTGCCGGCGGATCGCGTCCGCGATCGCGTCACGCAGCGCCGCGTTGTTGACGATCCGGCTGTCCGGGAACCCCAGGAACTCGACCTCGTCGACCCCGACCACGGCCGAGGACCGCCGCTGCTCCTCCTCGCGGATCGGCCCGGCGATCGCCGGCGACATTCCCTCGATGCCCGCCTCGCCGCTCGATGCCAGCACGTAGACGACGCTGCGGCCCTCCGCGGTCCACCGCGCCACGGCCGCGGACATCCCGTACTCCGGATCATCAGGGTGGGCGACGAGGACCAGGCAGCGGGTCCAGTCCGAGGGGAACGGCTCGGGGAGAGCCGCGGCCCCATCTCCGGGCGTCGTCCCGGTCGGTTCCGTATTCTCCGGCAGGTCGGGGGATTCGCTCATGGCACGAGTATGACCTCTCCCGCGCCCGTGCGCGCGCCCTCTTCCGGAACGGGCGGACGTCAGCTCAGAGGCGTTCCTCGTCGTCGTCGTCCCCTCCCGGAGGCCTCTCGTGTCCGCACTCTTCCCCGACTACCGCCCCGCGTGGGAAACCGACGACCACCGGCTGCTGCGCGAACACGCCCGCGCGTTCTTCGCCAAGGAGATGACCCCCAACCAGGAGAAGTGGGCCGCGCAGAAGCACGTCGACCGCGAGACCTGGGTGCGCACCGGCGAGGCCGGCCTCATCTGCCTCGACGTGCCCGAGGAGTACTGCGGGCAGGGCGGCGACCCCGGCATGGAGTACCTCGTCACCGAGGAACTGGTCTACTCCGGCGACACCGCCTTCGGCATGGGCGTGGGCTCCACCATCACCCCGCACTACGTCGCCAACTACGCCACCGAGGAGCAGAAGAAGGCGTGGCTGCCCAGGATCTGCTCCGGTGAGTGGATCTCCGCGATCGCCATGACCGAGCCCGGCGCAGGCTCCGACCTGCAGGGCGTGCGCACCACCGCCCGCCGCGACGGCGACGACTACATCATCAACGGCTCCGAGACCTTCATCTCCAACGGCGGCTCCGCCGACTTCGTGGTGGTGGCGGCCAAGACGGACCTCGACGCCGGCCACAAGGGCATGGCCCTGTTCGCGGTCGAGGCGTCGACGCCCGGCTTCGAGCGGGGGCGCGTGCTCGAGAAGATGGGCCGCCACGGCGCCGACACCGCCGAGTTGTTCTTCAACGACATGCGCGTGCCCGCCGCCAACCTGCTCGGCGGCGGGGAGGGGCAGGGCTTCTACCAGCTGATGAACCAGCTGCCGCGCGAGCGTCTGGCCATCGCGGTCGACGCGCTGGCGATGGCCGAGGCCGCCGTCGTGGAGACGCTCGAGTACACCCGCGAGCGGGAGGCGTTCGGCAAGCCGGTGCTGGATTTCCAGAACACCCGCTTCGAGCTGGCGCACTGCAAGAGCCAGGTGATGGCCACCCGCACGTTCGTCGACTACTGCATCCAGCGCGAGATCGCCGGTGAACTCGACGCCGTGACCGCCTCCATGGCCAAGATGCAGGCCACCGACATGCTCGACGACGTGGTGGACCGCTGCCTCCAACTGTTCGGCGGCTACGGCTACATGATGGAGTACCCCATCACCCAGAAGTTCGCCGCCGCCCGCGTCATGCGGATCTACGGCGGCACGAACGAGATCATGAAGGAGGTCATCGGCCGGGCGCTGTAGCCCTCCTGCGGGCGGGGTCCGCGCGGCGCGTGGGCTGCGCGGCGCCGACTGCCCGGGGTCGGCGCGGTGCCGGCTG
>NZ_KV823940.1:0-9491 GCF_001815995.1 Dietzia sp. HMSC21D01
GGGTGCCGCGGGGTACACGTTGCGGGGGCGGGTGGGTGCCACTGAGCCGGGACACAGCGGTGGTGCGCAGCCCTCCCGGGATTTTTCGACGACGACGAGGCGGGCATCCACTCCCCCGGCGGGTTGGCATACCCCTCGACGGGTGCGTCGGTATAGCGTCTGGCGCAGCCGTTATCAACAGCCACCACACGCGGAGGAAATCATGAGCATTCGTCGGCTCGGTATCGCACTCGCCCTGGGGGCCGCCGTCAGCGCGGCATCGTGTTCCTCCGACGCCGGTGAGCAGGCCGAATCGGCTGCCTCGGACGCTGGTGCTTCGGCGGCGTCGGCGGTGGACGAGGCCGGTGACGCGGTGTCCGGGGCCATGGATGACGCAAGCGACGAGCCCACCGACGCTTCGCCGCAGGACCTGCTGCTGACGCCGGAGGAGGCGGGGCCCATGCCGATGCAGGCGGCCGATCCCGCGTTGTTGGCGCAGGCGGGCGCGGGGCTCGAGATGCCCGAGGGCATGGAGCTCGAGGTCGATCCGCCGGAGTGCGCCGACGCCGCCGACATGAACGCCACCCTCGCCGGTGACGTCTCCGACGGTGGTCTGGCTGCGCTCATGGGTGGTGGCGAGGATGGCTCGGCCATGTTCACCGTGCAGGTGCTGCGGACCGGCGTGTCGTTCGACGAGTACCAGACCAACTGGGAGAGCTGCGCCGAGGTGCGGTTCTCCGGTCAGGCCCTGGGGATCACCGGCACCTCGGCCGAGGTCGACGCTCCGGAGATCGAGGGCGCCGACGAGGTGCTCGCACGGACCTCGGACACGCAGGTCGAGGCACTCGGTGAGGGTGGGCGCATGACGAACATCGTCTACCTGACCGAGGTCCGCGGCGTGAAGGTCCTCGCCGGCGCCATGACGGCCCCGGACAGCGGGGGCGAAATCGGCCCCGACGCCGAGGCGGAGCTGGCGGACCTCCTGACCAAGCAGGTCGAGAAGGTCAACAACGCCGGCTGACCCGTCCCGGCGTCAGAGTCCGCCGTCAGAGTCATGCGTCAGAGTCCGGCGGTGAAGGAGTCGAGCTCGGCGAGGAACTTCGACGTCTCCTCGAGAAAGGGCGCGTGGGCGGATTCGGCGAAGCCCACGTAACGGCCGCCGGGGACCATCTCGGCGTTGGCCTGACCGGCGGACGGCAGCACCACGCCGTCGTGCTCACCGTGGATCACCAGCGCGGGGATGCCCAGGCCGCGCAGGGTCTCGTCGTTGTCCACACGCCGGGTGAGCAACTTCTGGCGGACCGCCGGCGGGGTGGCGAGCGACAGTCCGAAGATCCGCTGGCCGCTGGTGCCGTCGCCGCCGCGCATCATGGCGCTGCCGAAGCTCGCCAGGGCGGCCACGGCCTTTCGGGGGTCCTCGTCGAACGCGCCGTTCGACGTCACCTCGATCATCGCCGGTCCGATCGCGCCGCCGGCGGAGCGGGAGACCGAGGTCACGGCGCCGCAGAGCACGATCCCGGCCACCCGGTCCTCGCCGCGCGCGGCCAGGTAGTCGGAGACCACTATCCCGCCGTACGACCAGCCCAGCAGGATCGCCCCGGCCCCCTCGCCGATGCCGGCGGCGTCGAGGACCGCCTCCACGTCGTCGGCCCACTGGGCGGCCGAGTCGTAGCCCGCCTCGGCGACGTCGGAGTGTCCGTGGCCGCGCAGGTCCATCGCCACCACCCGGAACCGGGTCGCCAGTTCGGCCAGCAGCTCGGGCCCCCAGCAGGCGCTCGACTGGGCCCAGCCGTGGATCAGCACGAGCGGGCGCGCAGCGGGGTCGCCGAGCACGCGGTAGGCGATGGCGGCGCCGTCCGACGAGACGGTGGAGGCGACGGTCTGGGTGGACGAGGGGGTGCTGGCTGAGGTCATGTCGGTCATCGTGCCAGCAGTTCCGCATCCGCACGGCCGGTCGCGGCCATGCGCCCCCACGCGACCAGTCCCGCCTCGACCCACGCGCCCGGACCGGCTTGCGCGTGGAATCTGCTCGCTCGTGCCTGGGTCACGCGCCCGGAATGGACCAGACCGGACGCGTAAGTCCGGAGCGGGTCCGGAGCAGGTGGGTCGCTGACCGTGCCGTTGCGCGCCCCGGAACCGACGGTTGCGATTATCGTGGGCCAATGGCTGTCACCACCACGCAAACGGACCCCGACGTCGTCGTCCGGGTGTTCTTCGACGCCCTCGCCTCCGGCTCGACCTCCGCCGCGGCCGAACTGGTCTCCGACGACGTGTGGTGGGCGAACATCGGCCTGCCGACGATGCGGGGAAAGCGGGCCGTCGTCAGCGCGATCGCCGCGATGCACCGCAGCATGCACTTCGGGGTGCAGACCCACCACCTCGCGGTGTCCGCCCCCTCGGACCCCACCGATCCCCGCTCCCCCCACGTCGTTCTGACCGAGCGCACGGACACGCTGGGCGTCGGCCCGTTCCGCTGCGACTTCTGGGTGTGCGGGCGCCTCGAGGTCCGTGGCGGTCTGGTCTGCGGGTGGCAGGACTACTTCTCCACCGCCGACATCGCCCGCGGCACGGTCCGCGGACTGATCGGGATGCTCCCCGGCCTGCGTCGCGGCTGAGTCGGCAGGCCGCGCACGCGCACGACCCGGTGTCGCCCACCTCCAGGCGGCAGCGGGGTCGCCGTCGTCATATCCCACGCGCCACTTCTCCCGCGCCGCTTCTCTCGCGCGAATCCTCCCTCGCCGCCTCGTCTCCCGCCCGGGACCGTCATCGCCCTCGACCGCCGCAACCATCGCCCCACTCGGCCGTCGCCCCTTACCCTCTAAGCTATGATCGAGCACTCCGCCGCCCGAGACCGCCTGTCCGCCCTGCCCGCCGAGACCCACGTCGCCGTGGTGACCGGGGCGTCGTCCGGCATCGGGGAGGCGACCGCGCGCGAGCTGGCGCGGATGGGCTTCCACGTGGTGATTGGCGCGCGGCGCGTCGAGCGGCTGCAGGCGCTGGCGGACGAGATCGGGGGCACGGCCATGCCGCTCGACGTGACCGACGCGGACTCGTGCGAGGCGTTCTGCGCGGCCGTCCCCCGGCTGCACGTGCTGGTCAACAACGCCGGCGGCGCCAAGGGCACGACCAGCGTGATGGACGCCGACGAGGATCAGTGGCGTTGGATGTGGGAGACCAACGTCCTCGGCACGCTGCGCATGGTGCGCGGACTCATGCCGGTGCTGGTCGAGACGGGCGACGGGCTTGTCATCACCATCACCTCTATCGCCGCGATCGAGTCCTACGACAACGGCTCCGGCTACACGTCCGCCAAGCACGCGCAGGCCGTCCTGCACCGCACCCTCCGCGGCGAGCACCTCGGCCAGCCGGTGCGGTTCACCGAGATCGCGCCCGGCATGGTCGAGACCGAATTCTCGCGCGTGCGATTCGACGGCGACGACGACAAGGCGGCCGCCGTCTACCGTGGGCTGACCCCGATGGTCGCGCAGGATGTGGCGGAGATCGTCGGCTTCGTGGCCAGCAGGCCCTCGCACGTCAACCTGGACCAGATCGTGGTGAAGCCCCGCGACCAGCACTCCGCGACGCGCGCGCACCGGAGCTGACACCGGTAGGTGAGGCTGTCCAACCGAAAGGCAGGTTAGGCTATCTGACCTGGCAAAACGTCGGAAATCGCCATAGTCTGGCCCCCTACTGAAAGGGGCCCGCCATGGCCAGGAACAAGAACACCTTCGTCGATCTCCTCTCCGCTCAGGTCGGTCACGAGTTCGCCGCCAGCCAGCAGTACGTCGCGATCGCAGTGTGGGCGGACGCGCAGGACCTGCCGCAGCTCGCCGGGCGCTTCTACTCGCACAGCCTCGGTGAGCGGAACCACGCGATGATGATGGTCCAGTACATGCTCGACCGCGACATCCCCGTCACGATCCCCGCCGTCCCCGCCCCGGAGGCCCGGTTCAGCGGCCCCGCCGACGCGCTGCGCCTCGCGCTCGAGCAGGAGAAGCAGGTGACGCGGCAGATCGAGGACATGTTCCAGGCGGCCCGCGCCGAGTCCGACCCTCTCGGCGAGCAGTTCATGCTGTGGTTCCTGCGCGAGCAGGTCGAGGAGGTCGCCAACATGAACACGCTCGTCACGATCGCCGAGCGTGCGGCCGACGACTGGTTCCGCATCGAGGAGTACCTCGCCCGCGAGAACGACGCCTCCACCAACACCGGCACCCCGCCGTCGGTGGCCGGCGGCGCGGTCTGACGCACGCCCCACCGCGGTGGGCCGGGGCTCACCGCCGTGGGGCGGGACTCACCGCGGGGTGATCACGTCGTCCATCCCCACGCGGTCGCAGAAGCCGTCGTCGTGGCTGACCAGCAGCAACGCGCCCCGCCACCCCGAGAGGGCATCGGCCAGCACCTGCACCCCGTCCAGGTCGAGGTTGTTGGTCGGCTCGTCCAGCACCAGCAGCTGCGGGACCGGCCGGGCGAACAACCTCGCCGCGAGCGCCGCTCGAAGACGCTCGCCTCCGGAGAGTTCACCGAGTCCGCGCAGGCCCGCGTCGCCGATGAAGAGCAGCCGCGCCGCGTGGGCATGCGCCTCCTCCGCCGGCGCCTCGGGGCGGACGGCACGGATCGCGTCGACGACCGACCACTCCGGATGCTCGACGCGAAGATCCTGCGGCAGCAGGGCCCACGGGACGAGGGCGGCGTTGTCGTCGTCGCCCCGGTTGGCTCCGCTCGCCACCTCCGCTCCCCGCGTGCGGCCGGTCCCGCGCGACCCCGGCCCCGCGACGCCCTCGCCGAACAGGCGCCGCAGCAGAGTGGTCTTTCCACTGCCGTTCGGACCGGCCAGTCGTACCCGCGCCGGGCCGACGAGGTGGATCCGGCCGGCGACCGGATCGTCGGCGTCCAGCACGACCCGGCCCGCGGGGAGCCCGGGATCAGGCAAGTCGACGCGCAGCATCTCCTCCCGCCGCACGGCGGCGTCGGCCTCGCGCATACGCTCCTGCGCCTGCTCCACGCCCTTCGCGTGCGTGGCCCTGTAGCGTGCCGCCGACTCCTGGGCCTGCCGCTTGCGCATCCCCATGACGACCTTGGGCTCGCGCTTGTTCGCCTCCATCTTCCGGCCGTACCGCTCGCGCCGCGCCAGCACGACCTGCGCCTCGACCTTGTCCCGCTTCTGTGCGCGTAGTTCGTTGCGCGCCCCGGTCAGACTCTGCAGCGCGGCGGCCTGCTCGGACTCGATCACCTCGCGGTAGTGCGAGTACGGCCCACCGAACACCCGGCATCGGCCGGCCCGCATCTCGACGGTCGTCCCGGCCCGCTCGAGCAGGCCCAGGTCGTGACTCACCACGAGCGCGATGCGTTGCCCGCCGGCGACGAACCGGTCGATCGACGCGAACAGCCGCGCTCGCGCCCGCGAGTCCAGATTGTTGGTGGGCTCGTCGAGCAGGAGCACCCGCGGCTGCCCGAGGAGCCGACCTGCCAGCGCGGCGAGCGTGCGTTCCCCGCCGGACAGCGCGAGCACCGACCTGCCCAGGTCCGTGGGCAGGCCCAACTCGGCGAGCAGCGCGCCCGTCCGCTCGGCGATCGACCAGTCGTCGGCGAGGCGGGCGAAGTCGTCGTCGTCCCCCTCCCCCGCCTCGATCCGCGCCAACGCCGCCAGCTTCCCGCCCACGCCGAGCTCGTCGGCGAGGGTGCGTTCCGCGGGCGCGTCGGCGAGCAACTGCGGGAGGTAGGCGACGGTGGGCGGCAGGGCGGGCTCGCCTCCGATGCTGATCGATCCGCGAGTCGGGCGCAGCTCGCCGGCGATGAGGCGCAGCAGGGTGCTCTTGCCCGCGCCGTTGCGGCCGACGAGTGAGGTGAGGCCGGGACCGAGATTCAGGTCGAGGCCGTCGAAGAGCGGGGTGTCGTCGGGAAACGCGTACGCGACGTCCGACAGGACGAGGGATGACATGCGTGCTCCAGGGAGGTGGCGGATGGGCCGGGTCTCACCTGGGGTCGAGCACTGTCCTCGGGTCTCCTCGTCTCGGGTTCTCGGCCGTGCCCCTCGCGGCGCCGGTCTCCCGGGGTCGCGCCGTGCAGCTGCCGACGTACGCCGAGCAGACTACGCCCGCTGCGCGACAGTGGCAATGGTTCGGAGGGGTGTTCGTCGTGGAGCGGCCTCGGTCTCCCTCGCACCCGCCGTCGGCTCGGCTTCGGCGCGCTGCGCTCGGCGTCGCCAGGGCTGACGCCCTCGCCCTCGCCCTCGCCCTCGCCCTGGCCGATTCTGGTCGTAACCATCACGGGTTTTCGGCGAAATCGCCTGGATGGTTACGTCCATTTCCGCGCTGAGTACATCCAATCGCGGGGCTCGGGGTGCGGGCGGCGCGGGGTGCGGGGAAGCGCGGGGTGCGGGCGGCGCGGGGAGCGGGGAGGCGTGGAATGCGGGCGGCGCGGGGGTGCGTGCGGCGCGGGAGGCGCGAGAGGCGAAGCCTCGAGCCGGACTACATGAAGGCGCTGGGGGGAAGGCCCTCGCGGCTGCTCATGGGCAGCTCCTTCTCCAGCTTCTCCATGAAGATATGCGACTGCACGGCGGTCCAGATGTTGTTGGTGAGCCAGTAGAGGCCGATCGCGATGGGGAAGTTGAAGAAGTACGCGCCCACGATCGGGAAGAACGGGAACAGGTACATCATGATCTTCATCGACTGGTTCATCGACTCGGTCATCTGCTCGGCCATGGATTGGAAGTCCTGCGGCTTGCCGTCCGGCCCGGCGCCGGCGGCCGCGCCACCGGCCCCGGTGGTGGCGGGCGTGGGGGCGGCGGGCTTCTCGCCGTCGACCTCGAGCACCTCGCCGTCGACGACCGGGCCGCCGGCGCGCTCCTCGGCGTCCACGCGGGCCAGGGCGGCCTGCTCGGCGGCCTTGGCGGCCTTCTGCCGGCGGAAGGAGTTCCACATGTTGATGAACGTCGCGATGCCGGCCAGCACGAACAGCGGCACGGCCAGCATGAGGATGTCCTCGCGCACCAGCCCGGGGTGCAGGGAGTCCATGACCTCCTGCGGCATGCGGATGTAGGACGCCAGGGGCACGCCGAAGATCTCGGCGTTGAGGAACGACGACACCTGCTCGGGGCCGAACGCCCCGTTGGTCATCTGCGAGGCCTCCTCGATGGACTTGCCGGGAGGCGAGAAGTTGAGCAGCACGTAGTACAGGCCCAGGAACACGGGGATCTGCACGAGGAGCGGCAGGCAGCCGGCCAGGGGGTTGACCCCGGCGTCGGCGTACAGGGCCTGCATCTCCTTGGCCTGCTCCTGGCGGTCCTCGGGGGACTTGCGGTCCTTGTACTTGTTCTGCAGCTCCTTCATCTTGGGAGCGAGCTGCGCCATCTTGCGCATGGAGTACTGCTGCCGCCACATGGACCGCAGGAGCAGCAGGCGCACGGTCACCACCAGCAGGAGCACGGAGCCCACCCAGGCGACGCCCGAGTCGGGGTCCACCACGAAGCTCAGCGCCCAGTGCCAGAACTTCATGACGAGCGACACCGGATACGCGAACAGGTCCACGGGCGATTCTCCAGGGAAAACGGCGGCGCCGGGCGGGCGCACGGGGGCGTGACGAGCTTAGAAGGCCTGGGACCAGCGTGCCAGGGACGACCGGCGCGCCGGGCGGCGGGGTCAGCCTGTCAGATGTGGCAGCCCACCCACACGGGCTCGGGGTGCAGCTCCACGCCGAACGCCTCCCGCACGCCGTCGCGCACCTCGCGCGCCAGCGCGATGATGTCGTCGGACGTCGCCGCGCCCCTGTTGGTCAGCGCGAGCGTGTGCTTGGTGGACAGGCGGGCGGGGGACGACAACGAGGGGTGCCCCTTCCCGAAACCGGCCCGCTCTATGAGCCAGCCCGCGGAGAGCTTGACCCCGCCGGGCGCGGAGAAGGCGGGCATCTGCTCGGCCGGGCCGGACCCCAGACGGGCGGCCACCCGGGACCGCACCGTGGGGAGTTCCTCCTCGCGAATCACCGGGTTGGTGAAGAAGGACCCCGCGGACCAGGTGTCCTCGTCGTCGTCGTCGAGCACCATCCCCTTGCCGCGCCGCAGCTCCAGCACGGTACGCCGCACGACGGCGGGGTCGGTCCGCTCGCCCGGCGTCACGCCGAGGCGGCCGGCGAGCTCGGCGTACCGGATCGGCTCGCTGCGCCCCGCGGGGTCGAGTCGGAGCTCCACCTCGAGCACCACGGCGCGGTCGGTGTTCTTCAGGACCGACGTGCGGTAGGCCAGCCCCAGGGCCTCCGGGGTCACCCACTCATCGACGCCGGTCGCGCGGTCATACCACCGCACGCGGTGCAGGATCTGGGCGACCTCCACGCCGTACGCGCCGACGTTCTGCACGGGCGTCGCGCCGACGGACCCGGGGATTCCGGACAGGCACTCCAGCCCCCCGTACCCGCGGCCGACGGTGTCGACGACGAGGTCGTCCCAGGTCAGCCCGGCACCGGCGCGCACGACGAGACGGCCCTCGTCGGCGCCGGCGAGGTACTCGACCTCCCGGTTCCGCACGGCCACCACCACCAGGTCGAGGTCACCACCGGCGACCACCAGGTTGGACCCGCCGCCCAGCACCAGCACCGGGACCTCGGCGGCGTCGAGGGCGCGCACGGCGGCGACCACCGCCTCGGGCGTCGCGCACTCGAGCAGCGCTCGCGGACGGCCACCGATGCGCAGGGTCGTCAGGTCGGCCAGCCGCGCGCCGGCGGTCGCGGTGATGCCGGCGGCGCGGGTCAGCTCGGCGACGACCGGGTCGGCGGGGTGCGGCGCGGAGGTTCCGGCGGACCGCTGCGCGGCCGGGTGCACGGGGTCGGACGGGGGCGGGTTCACACGCCCGAGGGTAACCGGCGCTTGTAGGGTCGGACCCCATGGCGACCCGCTTCTCCCACAACGCCCGTATCGACGCCCCCATCGAGACCGTGTACTCGGCCTACGGCAGCGAGGAGTACTGGCGCGAGCGACTCCTGGCGGTGGGGACCGACAAGGACAGCCTCGACGACTTCGCCTCTACCGCGGACGGCGTCCGCGTGACCATCACGCAGCACATCCCGGAGGACGACATCCCCGACTCGGCCCGCAGGTTCCTGCCGGGCGAACTGACCATCGTGCGCACCAGCACCTACTCCGGCTTCGACGGTCGGACGTTCACCGGATCCGCGCGCGCCGAGGCGGCGGGTGGGCTGGGGCTCATCAGCGGCGACGCGACCGCAGTGGACCGGGACGGCGCCGCCGAGGAGTCGGTGTCCGGGCAGGTCAAGGTGTCGGTACCGCTGCTCGGCGGCAAGCTCGAGAAGATGGTGGTCTCGCACCTGGACCGGCTGTTCGAGGCCGAGTACCGGCACCTCAACCGCTGGACCGCCGCCCGCTGACCCACCGCCCGCACGCCCCCGCCCGGCGAAGTGGGTGCTGCACGCCGACGCCTTTTCGGTGACAATCGGAAGCGATGCAGCCGCCGAGAGACACCCAGCGACTTCCCGCCTTCGATCAGCCGGGCGTGCAGAACGCTCCC
>NZ_KV823941.1:0-3351 GCF_001815995.1 Dietzia sp. HMSC21D01
CTTGGACGCCGGTGCGGCGTTGTCGCCACCTCCGGCCGGTGCGTGCGCCTCGCGCAGGCGCCGGACGACCGGTGCCTCCAGCGTCGACGACGCGGACTTGACGAATTCTCCCTGATCGCGGAGCTTCGTCAGAAGTTCTTTACTGGTGATACCGAACTCTTTGGCCAGTTCGTGTACCCGGGGCTTGCCTGCCACTGCTCTCCTCACTGCGAGGTCTCACGGCAGGGCTGGCCGCGCGACCTCGGTCTACATTCGATGGACGTTCATCGCTGGAGCTTCACGGTGTGCTCATCGTGTCTGGTCCGTTCCTTTTCTCGTGCTCCCCCGCCGGGCCGAACGGCCGACGGGTGGTGTCGTGCGCGGGGCGCAGGGCCTCGAGCACCTCCGAGACCGCGTCCTGGGACACGTTCCCGGCGACTCGCAGCGACCTGATGAAGGCCTTGCGGTCGAGTGCTGTCGCGATGCACCGCTCATCGTGGTGCACCCAGGCTCCTCGTCCCACCGCCCGCCTACGCGGATCGGGCGAGAGCGACGCCGTCTGCGGATCGTGGACGATCCGCAGCAGCCGGGAGTCGTTATCCCGACGACGGCAACCGACGCAGGTCCGAATGGGACCCTCGTCCTCGGCGGCATCGATCCGCTGGTCTTGACGACCCGGCATACGGCCACCTCGGTCTCTCGCCGCCCGACCCGTGGGGACGGGTGGACGTGAAGTCACTGTGACAACTGATCAGTCTACAGAAGATGGCGTGTCGACACGAACGGCGCGCCCGACCGCGTGGCACCGGCGGCCGACGGGCCTCACTCCGCGTCGCTGTGGATGTCGATCCGCCACTGGGTGAGGCGGTGGGCGAGGCGGGCGTTCTGCCCCTCCTTGCCGATCGCGAGCGAGAGCTGGTAGTCGGGCACGACCACCCGGGCCGCCCTCGCCTGCTCGTCGGCGACGGTGACCGAGATCACCTTGGCCGGCGACAAGGCGTTCCCGACGAACACCGTCGGGTCGTCGTCGTAGTCGACGATGTCGATCTTCTCGCCGTTCAGCTCCGCCATCACGGCACGGACCCGGGCACCGTTCGGGCCGATGCACGCGCCCTTGGCGTTGAGACCCGAGACGGTGGACTCGACCGCGATCTTCGTGCGGTGCCCGGCCTCCCTCGCGATCGCCGCGATACGCACCGAACCGTCGCCGATCTCGGGAACCTCGAGGGCGAAGAGCCCACGGACGAGATCCGGGTGTGTCCGGGACAGTGACACGGAGGCCCCGTGCGGACCCTTGTGGACACCCACCACGTGACACTTGATGCGGTCGCCGTGCCGGTAGCTCTCGCCGGGCACCTGCTCGGCCGGGGCGATCGTGCCCTCGGTGCCGCCGTTCTCCGGACCGATGTGGACCACCACGATGCCCCGGGCGTTGGCCCGCGAATCGGACTGGATGACGCCGCTGACGACCTCACCCTCGCGCGTGACGAGATCACCGTAGATGCGATCGGTCTCCGCTTCACGCAGGCGCTGCAGGATGATCTGCCGCGCGGTCGCGGCCGCGACCCGCCCGAAGTCGGAGGGGGTGACGTCGAACTCGCCGATGCGGTTGCCGTCCTCGTCGACCTCTGCTGCCAACACGGCGACGGTGCCGGCCTTGCGGTCCAGCGCGATCCGGGCCACGCGGTGCGCTCCGTCGGTTCGCTTGTAGGCGGTGAGAAGCGCGTTTTCCAGCGTCTGCACCAGATCATCCAGCGGGATCTCGCGCTCCAGGGACAGCATGTTGAGCGCTGCCATGTCGATGTTCAACGGTCTTCTCCTTCTCGCGCGCCACGACCGGGGCCCCCCGGCTCCGACAGCAGGTCCAGCTCGTCCTCCGGGGCGGGCCGGAACTCGACCCGGATCACGGCGTGGGCCACCTGGTCCAACGCCACCGGCTCCACCTTCTTCTCCCGCGCTCCGGACACGAGACGGACCACTCCCGCGCCCTCGTCCAGGTCGCCGACCCGTGCGCGGGCCGGGCCCTTCGCGCCCTGTACGTAGGTGATATCCACCTGGCGCCCACGGGCCCGACGCCAGTGCCTCGGCTGCTCGAGGGGTGCGTCGACCCCACGGCTGGTCACCTCGAGGGTCACCGGTCGGTCGGGCCCGCCCCATCCCTCGGCGAGGGGATCGAGGTCGGTCGACAGATCGGCCAGGTCGTCGAGTGAGACCCCGGCGTCCCCGTCCACGACGATCGTCACGCGCCAGGCGGACGAGCGGGCGTCCTCCCGGATGTCCTCGAGATCGAGGCCGCGGTCGGATACCGCTCTGAGAATGTGGGCCCTGTCGGGCTCGGGGACGATCACTGTGCTCCTGGAGTGCGGGCCGGGGAACCCGTCCGGGACGCGGACGGGCCGCATCACTGTACCGCCTCGACGCCCCCACCTCCGAGCCCTGGCAGGATGTCGGAGTGCCCCATTCCGCCCCCGTGGTCCTCTCCCGCCGTCGATTCGTGGGCGCGGCCGTCTGCGTCACCGGGTTCGCGGTCGCCGGCGGCTGCGCGCTGCCCGCGGTCGTCGACCGTCCGGACCCGCTGATCCCGTTGATCGACGCTGCCACCCGCGACGCCCGCGAGTTGGCGGCTGCGGACGCCACCCACGGGGACCGCGTCGGCGCGTTGCGCCGGATCGCCGACGCCCGTCGGATGCACGCCGACGCGCTCGCGGGACTGGCGGACACCGCGGACGAGGGCGAGGGCGAGGAGCAGCCGGCGACACCGGCCCCGCCTCCGGTGTGCCCGCCCGTCGACGAGGTTCGGGCCAGGTTGCGTGCGGACGCGGCGCTGGCCGCGGACGTCGCGGCGGAGATCGACGGGGCCCGCGCCGAGATCGCCGGTGCCGTCTCCGCGGCGTGCACGGCCGCCGCCGAGGTGGTGCTCGCATGAGCCGGGCCGTGGGACTGGCGGCGGAGGACGCCGCGGTCTACGGGTACGGACTCGTCCTCTCCCGCGCCGACGCGAGTATCCGCGCGGCCGTCCGGCGCGAACTGGCCGCCCACCGTGCCCGCCGCGACGAAGCGGAACGACTGTGGCCGGGAGCCCCGCCGGCGCCGGTGGGGTACCTCGTGGGACCGGAGACCCCGTCCTCCCCGGTCCTCCTGGCCATCCGACTGGAGTCGGACTGCTGTGACGCGTGGCGGGTGGAGCTCGGCCGTTCGGACTCGCCGGAGATGCGCCGGTTCTGCGTGGACGCCCTCAGCGCGGCGGCGGTGCAGCTCGCGCGGTGGAGGACGTTGGTCCCGGGCGCCCCCTTCGAGGCGTTGCCCGGGTTCCCGCCCTCCGCCTGACGGCCCTAGTGTCGTGCGTGTGAAGTAGTTTTACAGTTGGGTTTG
>NZ_KV823942.1:0-10056 GCF_001815995.1 Dietzia sp. HMSC21D01
CCGCCGCTCGGCTCGCCGGACGGGGGCGTCGTCTGCGCCGTGACCGGGCTGTCGACGGTCGTGGGCGCGGTCGGCGCTGCGTGGCCGGCCACCGGGATCCCGGGCACGAGCTCCCACTCGATCTCCGCGGCGTCGAGAGCGCGCGTGTGCGCGGCCAGTGCGGAGTGCTGCGCCGGGTCCCCGGCGTAGAGCCGCACGACCCGGTCTCCGCGTTCCACCGCCTCGCGGATCCGCGCCGCAGCGTCTTCCGGCGGGAGATCGGTGGCGTCGACGACCCGGGCCGTCGGCGGGCACAACGACAACGCCGCGCCCACGTCGGAGTCGCACAGGCAGGTGCCGCTCATGGCGATCAGCCGGGACGCGCGGACAGTGAGCAGATCGACCGGTCCGGGGCCCGTGCCGACGAGGTGGACGGCCGCCGGGTCGGGACCCGGCCGTGGCGGAGCGCTCACCGCGGCATCCGCCTCCACACGGGCTGCGGTACGAGCCGCGCCACGGCGAACATGACCCGCAGCTGCCACGGGATCCACACGACCCCGGCCCGCCGCTCGAGCACCCGCTCGACCACCGCGTCCGCCACCTGGTCCGGTGTCGAGGAGAACGGCGCAGGGTCCATGCCCTCGGTCATCCGGCCGATGACGAACCCGGGGCGGGGGATCACCAGGGTGACGCCCGTGCCGTGCAGCGCATCGGCCATCCCGGAGGCGAAACCGTCCAGCCCCGCCTTCGCGGAACCGTAGACGTAATTGGCGCGCCTGACCCGCTGCCCCGCCACCGACGAGAACGCCACCAGCACACCGGCCCTGCGCGGCTTCATCCGCTCGGCCAGCACCGTGAGCAACGCGGCCTGCGCCACGAAGTCGGTGTGCAGGATCCGGGCGGCGGCGCGGGAGTCGCGCTCGGCCACCTCCTGGTCGCCGAGGATCCCGAACGCCAGGACGGCGATGCCGATCGGCCCGACGCGGGACTCGATCCCGTCCACGACGGCCGCGTGCGCGTCGAGGTCGTCGGCGTCGAAGTCAACGAACTCCACGGCCGCCGCGCCGGCCTCGACGAGCGGGGCCTCGAGCGCGGACACGTCGCCCCCGGGGCGGCTCGCCAAGACGACCGTCCGGCCGGGTGCGAGGCGGTGGGCGACGGCGAGGCCGATCTCGCTGCGGCCACCGAAGACCACCACGACCTCTCCGCCGGACGCGGGCCGGGGCGACGGGGTTGCAGGTGTGGGCATGCGCCCAGTCTCCCACGCACGCCTGCGCGCCCTGCGCCGAGTCGCTGTGGCAGGCTCGGCTGCATGGCGCACACCCTGGCAGAGCTCTCCGACGAGGCGCACCGGTTCCTGTCCGAGTACCACCTGGGATCGCTCACGACGCTACGGCGCGACGGGTCCCCTCACGTCGTGGCGGTGGGCTTCACCGTGGACGTCGAGGGCGGGCTGGCGCGCGTGATCACCCGGCGCGGCTCCCAGAAGGCCCGCAACGCCGCCCGGGGCGGACGCGCCGCCGTCTCACACGTCGACCGCGGTCGGTGGCTCACCTTCGAGGGCACCGCCCGGCTGCTCGACGACCCCGACGCCGTCCGTGAGGGAGAGCGCCGGTACGCACTGCGCTACCGCGAGCCGACGCCGAACCCCGAGCGGGTGGTCGTGGCCATCGAAGTGGACCGCGTCCTGGGCTCGGCCCAGATGTTCACCGGCGCCTGACCTCGGTCGCTCGGAGGCTCGGTCGCTCTGGCTCGATCTCCGGGGGATCGTGTACGGGGCGGGCGGCGATGCTGGGCGGCTGCAGGGCGGCCTCCGGGCGCAGCCGCACGCGAACATGGCGTCTCGCGCGCACCGCGGGGTGGGCGAGGCGCCAAGTTGAGGAGCGGCTGCGGTTCTCGCGTGCATCGACGGGAGCGAGACGCCAGGCCGGGGAGCGGATCCGGGAGCGGCTGGGCGGGCGTCAGCGGTCAGAGCACCCGCAGGCCGCGTTCCCCGGTGTTGAGGTCGCGCCGGCCGTCGGCGGTCACCGCGACGATGTCCTCAAGCCGTGCGCCCCACTGCCCGGGCCGGTAGATGCCCGGCTCCACCGAGAACGTCATCCCCTCCTCGAGCACGGTGTCGGCCCCGGGCATGACGAACGGCGGCTCGTGCAGCCCCAGCCCGATTCCGTGGCCGGTGCGGTGGATGAACAGCTCGCCCAGGCCGGCGGCGGCGAGGTGCTCGCGGGCCGCTGCGTCGACCTCGCCGATCGCGACGCCCGGCCGCACGGCCTCGCGCGCCAACCGCTGCGCCTCCTGCAGTACCTCGTAGTTCTCGGCGACCTCGGCGGAGGGCTCCCCCATCGAGTACGTTCGCGTGCAGTCCGAGTGATACCCGCTGGGCAGCGGGCCGCCGATGTCCACCACCACGATGTCGCCGGACTCGATCACCCGGTCCGACACGCCGTGGTGCGGGTCGGCGCCGTGCGGGCCCGATCCCACTATCACGAACTCCGCGTGCGTGAGCCCCTCGGCCTCGATGGCCGCCGTGATGAGTTCGCCCGCCTGATCCTCCGTCCGGCCCACCCGGAGGAACTCCCCCATGCGCGCGTGCACGGCGTCGATACGGCGGGCCGCTTCGGCGAGCTGCTCCACCTCGTCCGGGGTCTTCACGGCCCGCACGTGGTCGATCACCTCCGAGGCGAGCACCACCTCGCCGTCGACGCCGTCACGGAGCGGCACCAGGTGCAGCGCCGGCAACGCGCTGGAGACCGCCACCCGCCCGGCGACCTTCCCCGCCACGAGCGGCACCGGGTCGGTCCCGTCGGACCACGGGTGGATCCCCGCGCCCACGCGCTCGGCGGCGCGACGGGTGACGTCGGTGAGCTCGAGCGCGGGCAGCACGAGCAGCGGCTCGCCGCCGGCAACGGGCACGACCAGCGCGGTGAGCCGCTCGTGGGAGTCCATGCGCTCGCCGGTGAGGTAGGACATGTCCTCGCCGGAGTACACCACCACGTGGTCGATTCCGAGGGCGCCGGCGCGATCGCGGACGGCGGTCAGGCGACGGGAGTGGAGCTGCGGGTCGGGAGTGGTCATGCCCCCACACTAGGCGCGCGGCGGGCGGGGCCGCGGGAGACTAACCTGGCGGGCAGCGGACGCTCGTGACCCGCGATCAGCAGGACTCCCGGCCGGCATGACCCCTGACCGGCGTGATCCCCGACCCACAAGGAGGCGCGGTGTCCCAGGGCCCGCTCATGGTTCTCGACAGCGCCGGCCTGTGGTTCCGCGCGTTCCACTCCGTGCCCGAGAAGATCACCGGGCCCCACGGCGCCCCGGCCAACGCGGTGCGCGGGTTCTGCGACATGGTCGCCGTGCTGGTCGAGGAGTACTCGCCGACGGGCCTGGTGGCCGCCCTGGACCGGCAGTGGCGCCCTGACTGGCGGGTGGAGTTGCTGCCGTCGTACAAGGCGCACCGGGTGGGTGACGACGGCGAGGAGGACGCCCCCGAATCCCTGGGCCCGCAGGTCGGCGCGATCCGCGAGGTCCTCGGCGCCGCGGGCCTCGCCCAGGCCTGGGCGGAGGACGCGGAGGCCGATGACGTGCTGGCAGCGCTGTCCGCTCGCGATCGCGAGGTGCTGGTCGTCACGGGCGACCGCGACCTGTTCCAGCTGGCCTCGGCGACGACCACCGTCGTGTACGTGGGGGCCGGGATGAAGAAGCGGCTTGCGTACACCCCGCGGGTCGTGGCCGAGCGCTTCGACCTGCCGGCGGGCGACGACGCGCGGGCGTACGCGGACTACGCCGTGCTCGTCGGGGATGCCTCGGACGGACTGCCGGGCGTCGCGGGGATCGGCGCGAAGTCCGCTGCCACGCTGCTGCGCGAGTACGGAGACCTGGACGGGATCATCGCCGCCGCGGGCGACCCCGGTTCGGCGATGAGCGCCCGCCATCGGAAGGCGATCACCGAGGGCGCCGACTACCTCGCCGCGGCGCGCGGGGTGGTCCGGCTGGGCGGGCGCGCGTTCGACGTGCAGTTCGACGGCGACGTGGACGGCCGTCGCGGGCCGGTGGACACCGGGCGGATCGAGTCGCTGGGTGAGTCGACGGGCCAGGCGCGCGCGATCGGCCGGCTGGTGGACGCGACGGCGGTCCTCGACGAGGCCTGACCCGACTCCGGGCGGCCGTCGTCACCATGGTGGTGAACCGCGCGGTTCAACGCGACGGACGCGGCCCGCGGGTGGGCTCAGGCCATGTGGTCGAGTACGACGCCGCGGCGCAGTGATCCCACCGCCGAGCGGGCGGTCCGGGCGAGGTCCGGCTCGGCGACCTGGCCGACCTGAGCGAGCACATCCACCACGAGTCGCGCGGACCGGACGAAGTCTCCGGCCGTGAGCTCGACGCCCTCCTGCCACGACGCGGCGAGGATCGAGGCGAGCGCACCCCCTGAGACCCAGTGGTGAAGGACCGGCGCGAGCCCGGCGTCCAGGTCCGGGGTCGCGGGCAGCCGGTGTGCACGCTCCACCTCGGCGACGTCCACCGCGACCCGCTCGGTCTCGGCGAGGGCCGACCGCAGGACCTCGTCCGAGGGCTCGCGGATCGCCGAGTCGGTACGCGGGTGCGCGACGATGGTCGCGATCACGGCGGCGAGCCCGGGCGCGTCGAGACCCTGCCACACGCCGCGGCGCAGGCACTCGGCCACGAAGAGGTCCTGCTCAGTGTGCACCCCGGCGAGCAGGTGGCCCGCGTCGGTGGCACGCAGGACGCCGTCGACCTCCTCGAGGTAACCGAGATGGCGGAGCAGGTCGACGATCCGGCGGAACCGTCGGGCCAACGAGTCCGCGTCGGCGTCGACCTCGGCGGTGAGGCCGGCGACGTCGGCGTCGGCGCGGGCCCACCGCTCGTGCAGGCGTGCGAGCTTGTCGATCCGGGGGTCGTCGTGCAGCGGGTGCTGGCGCAGGGCCCGGCGGGCCGCTGCGATCCGCGGATCCTTGCGGACCGGCTTGCCGCCGGCGTTCTTCATGCGACCCTTGGCCTTGCCTCGCAGATGCTCCATGCGCTGGACCAGCGCGCGCTTGGCCCTCCCGTCCAGCTTTCGGCGGCCCTTGGGCAGGTCCACGCGGCCCACCGGCACGGGCGGTGCCGCGAAGTCGTGTTGGCGCAGCCAACCGGTCCACCCGGTATCGGTGATGCAGAGCAACGCGGGGTCCGAGGGGATGTCGGCCCGCACCTGCAGCACGGTCGCGACCATGCCGAACCGCTTGCGGCCCACGGTGATGACGGAGCCCGCTGTCTGCTTGAGCATGGCCGACCGCACGGAGTCGAGCCGGTCGTCGCGCGTGGCCTTCTCGGACTTGCGCTCGAGCCTGCTCAGCTCGGCGCGCAGGCCCATGTACTCGTCGAGGTCCGCGTCTCCCCCGGCCTCCTCGAGCGAGGCGCGCATCCGGTCACGCTCGTCGGAGCGACGTTCGATCGCGCGAGACCGCGATACCAGCGTGCGATCGGTCTGGAACTGGGCGAACGACCGTCCGATGAGGGACGTGGCCTCTTCCACTCCTAGTTGCTCGACGAGGTTGACGGCCATCGAGTAGTCGGGCGTGAAGGCGCTGTACAGCGGAAACCGCGGGGTGTCGACGAGCGCGGCCAGCGCGTCCAGGTCCAGGTCGGGCTGGTCCAGCACGACCGCCGTGCCCTTGGTGTCGATGCCGCGTCTGCCGGCGCGCCCCGTGATCTGCGAGTACTCGGCGGACGTGAGCATCATGTGCGTGTCGCCGTTGAACTTGGTCGTCTTCTCGAGCACCACGGCGCGGGCCGGCATGTGGATCCCCAGCGCCAGCGTCTCGGTGGCGAAGACCACCTTGATCAACCCGGCCGAGAACAACTCCTCGACGATCGTGCGGAACAGCGGCAGCATCCCCGCGTGGTGGGCGGCGAGCCCGTTGACCAGTCCGGCGCGGAACGCCGCGAAGTCGAGCGCGTCGAGGTCGGGCTGCGGAACCTGCGCGACCGCGGAGTCGACGTGCGAGGCGATGCGCCGGGCCTCCTCACCGGTCGTGAGGCGCAGCCGGGCCCGGCGCATCTGCGCGACCGCGCCGTCGCAGCCCGCCCGGGAGAACACGAAGTAGATGGCGGGCAGGAGGTGCTCGTCGTCGAGCCGCTCGATGACGTCCTGACGGCGGGCCCACTGCGCGCGCGGGCGGGAGGCCATCCGTTCGTCGTGATACCCGGACCGGGCCCGCCGGCGCTGCTCGGCGGCGGCGCGGATGGGGACGAGATCGCCGTCCGTGTAGAGCATGTGGGCCAGCGGCACGGGACGGTGCTCGGAGAGCACGACGGCGGTGTCGCCGCGGATCTCGGTGATCCAGTCCCCCAGCTCGTCGGTGTTGCTCAGCGTCGCGGACAGCCCGACCAGCAGGACGGCCGGGTCGAGGGTGAGGATGATCTCCTCCCACACCACGCCCCGCGAGCGGTCGCCGAGGTAGTGGATCTCGTCCATGACCACGCAGTCGAGGTCATGCAGTGCCGACGAGGCGCTGTAGATCATGTTGCGCAGCACCTCGGTGGTCATCACGACGATGGGCGCGTCGGCGTCGATCGAGTGATCACCGGTGAGCAGGCCGACGTTCTCGGGGCCGAATCGCTCGCGGAACTGCCGGAACTTCTGGTTGCTCAGTGCCTTGACCGGCGTGGTGTAGAAGCAGCGTCCCCCGCCGGCGAGGGCGCGGTAGGCCGCGTACTCGCCGACCAGGGTCTTGCCGGACCCCGTCGGCGCGGACACGAGCAGGTTCCGGCCGGCGTCCAGGGCTGCGAAGGCCTCGAGCTGGAACGGATCGGGCGCGAAGCCCTCGCCGGAGAGGAAGCCCTCCAGCAGGTCGTCGGGGTGCGTCTCGTCAGGTGATGTCGTCATAGATCGAACCGCCGCCCGCCGGGGCCTGGAGCGGTCGGGTGTCGCCGGGCGCGCGGGTACCGGATACGCCGGCGCCGGCGGAGGGGATGGGTGGGGTCAGTGGCTCGGGGCGTTCGAGCGGGCCTGCGCCGCCGAGGCCGTCGGCGGGGGCGAGCGGGGACGCGGACTCGTCGTCCACCTCGAGCCAGTCCGCGCGGGACTTCTTCCTGCGCTTGTCGTGCAGCCGGGCGAACTGGATGGCCGCCTCGACCAGGATGCACACGGCCACCGCGAGCGCGAGCATGGAGAACGGGTCCTGGCCGGGTGAGGCGACGGCGGCGAACACGAAGATGCCCATGATGATGCCGCGACGCGACCGGGCCAGCGTCTCGTAGCTCACGACACCGGCCACGTTGAGCATGGCGATGAGCAGCGGGATCTCGAAGCTCACGCCGAAGATGAGGATGAGCTGGATGAGGAACGTGAAGTACTGCGAGCCGGACAGGGCCGTGGTCTGGACGTTGTCGCCGATCGAGAGCAGGAACTCCAACGCGTGGACGATCACGACGTACGCCAGGACCGCGCCGCCGATGAACAGGACGGCGGCCAGGATCGTGAAGACGATGCCGTAGCGCTTCTCGTTCTTGTGCAGGCCGGGCGTGATGAACGCCCACAGCTGGTACAGCCAGATCGGGCTGGCCAGGACGATGCCGGCGGTGGCGGCGACCTTGAGGCGGAGCATGAACTGCTCGAACGGCCCCGTGGCGAGAAGGCGGCACTCGTCGCCGGCGTCGCCCAGCTGGAGGCGGGCGCCGGGCGGGATGTCGCAGTAGGGGCCGGTGAGGATGCCGCCGAGCGACGGCACGCCCAGGAACCCGGTGCCGTACCACCAGAAGCCGAAGCCGAGGGTCACCACGATCGCCGCCACCGAGATGAGCAGGCGGGTCCGAAGCTCGTAGATGTGCTCGATGAGCGGCATGGTGCCGTCGGGGTTACGCGGCCTGCGGCGTCGCTTGGACAGCAGGCGACCGGCGCCGCCCTGACGGGTGGCGCCGGTGTCCGTGGTCCCGGTCTGTGTCATGGACGAGGCGGCCTACTGCCCCTGCTGGCCCTGGCCGCCGTGGTACGGGGCGGTGGGGTCGGTGAACTGCTGCTGACCCTGCTGGGGGGCCGGCTGCTGGTACGGCTGCTGCGGAGCCTGCGGGTACCCCTGGGCCGGGGACTGTCCCTGCTGCTGCCCCTGCGCCTGGTACTGCTGCGAAGGCTGTGCCTGGTACTGCTGCGGAGCCTGCGGCTGGTACTGGTTCGCCTGTGGCTGCGCGTACTGGGCGGGGTTCGGCTGACCCTGGGTGAGCGCCTGCGGCTCCTGGTCCTCGGCCGGCTTGTCGTCGTTCTGCATCTCCTTGATCTCGGACTTGAAGATGCGCATCGACCGTCCGAGGCCGCGGGCGGCGTCCGGGAGCTTCTTCGAACCGAAGAGCAGGAGCACCACCGCGAGGACGATGAGCCAGTGCCAGATGCTCAACGCACCCATGTCAACCTCCGTTTGTCTGACAACGTTTCCATGCTAGCGCACCCGCCGCCGGCGACGACACCTCGCAAACCCAGGAACCCCCCCGTGACCTCGTCGTTCACCGGGAATTCACGCGCTGGTCGCCAGAGTCGTCGCCCGTCTCGTAGACGGCCAGGCCCTCAGCGGCACGGCGGGCGACCTCGGCGGCGAGCCCGGGGTCCGCGGGACGCACGACATCGGCGTGCCCGAGCAGGAAGCGGAGCAGCCACGCACGGTCGTGATAGGCGATCTCGACGTCCAGATCGCCGTCGGGGCGGCGGACCACCGTGTGGAAGCGGAACTCGTCGAGGAACCACGCTGCGGCTGCCGGGACACGGGCGGCCTCCAGGCGGACGTCCCCCTCGCCGTCGTCCTGTGGCTCCGGGCCGAGCGCGCGGCGCGGTCCCACCTCCTCCACCCCGCTCATCCGATCCGTGCGGAAGGTCCGCCACTGACCGGACGAGCGGTCCACGCCGTGGAGGTAGGAGTGACCGTCGGCGACGGACAGGCGGGCCGGGTCCACGACGCGTGTGGTGGAGGTGTCAGAGCTCGCCGAGTGGTAGACGAAGCGCAGCGCCCGGCCGTCGTGCACCGCGGTCCGCACCACGTCCGCGTCGGAGTCCGCCGACTCGCGGCGCGTGTCATCCGCGGTGACGCGGGCGTCTTCGCCGGTGGCTGCGCGCAGCGTCGTGAGCAGGTCGCGTAGCGCGGTCTGGTCGATCACCTCGGGTTGGCCGAGGAACACGGCCAGCCCGGTCTCCAGGGTGACCGCCTCGGCGGCGGTGAGGCGCACGGGGCGGTCGATGCCGGCGGTGAACGTCACCTCGACCATCTCGGCGTCGTCGAGGTCCTCGGAGGAGAAGGCCAGGTCGATGAGATCACCGGGGCCGTAGCCGGGCAGGCCGCAGGACCACAGTTGCCACAGGGCGTCGCGGAGTTGCTTCTCGCTCATGCCGAGGTCGCGTGCGGCGTCGGTCACCCGGACGGGACCGCGGGTGTGGAAGTACGGGACAACGCTGAGCAGCGTCGCGAGCGGGACGGTGCGGGGACTCATCGGACGGCCTCCTCGGCGGCGCTGAGGATCGACACGACGCGCACCCGCAGCTCCGCCGGTCCCAGGGCGACGGCATCGGGACCCTGCGCGGCCACCAGCGCGGACAGTTCGCCCAGCGGCGCGGCGAGACCGAGATCGGCGCCCGTCCTGCCGAAGCGCTGTGCGGGCGTGGCTGACCGGGCCATCGCGCGCAGCTCGGCGGCGCGGCCGTCGGCCACCCACACGGTGGCCTCGAGCAGCGGGTTGAGGCGGGAGACGGCGTCGTCGAGCAGCGCCAGGACCTGCTCGGTGGGCGGCACGGGGACGGTCCGGGCGGCGCGCGTCGCCTTGACGTCGGAGATGCGCACGAGCCGGAAGGTGCGGGGCTCGCCGCGGTCGAGGTCGTGGCCGACGAGGTACCAGTGCCCGTGGCGGGAGCCTGTCCACCACGGTTCGACCCGGCGCGTCCGCGGGTCGGAGGCGCCTGCCGGGGTGTGCGAGAAGGTGAGGCCGGTGCCCTCGGCGACCGCCTCGGCCACCAGGGCGGCCGTGGCGAGCTCGGCGGGGTCGGCCACGGAGACGGTGGCGCCGGCGTCGTGGACGGGGTCGATCCCGGCGGCGGTGAGCTTG
>NZ_KV823943.1:0-10277 GCF_001815995.1 Dietzia sp. HMSC21D01
GGGCCCGGGCGCGGCGCTCCCGGGCGGCGGACTGGGAGTTCGTCACCGGCGGACCCGACGTCGTGCGGCGCGTGGGGGAGCGGGAGTGGCGGTTGCCCCCCGAGGCCTTCTGGCAGGCCCACCGCAGCGCGGCGACCCACTACGCGTCGGCGGTCCGCACGGCCGTGGCGCAGGCCCCGGGACTTCCGGACGAGCCCGTCGTCTGGGACCTCTACGGGGGCGCCGGACTGTTCGCCGCGGCCGTGCGGGAGGCCGTTCCGGGCGCGGACGTGACGGTGGTGGAGTCGTCCTCGGCCTCGCTGGGGGCGGTGTCGACCACCTCCGGATCCGGCGACCCGGACACGGCGTCCGCGGCCGGCCCGGGAGTGCACACGGTGCGCTCGAGGGTCGAGACGTTCCTCGAAGACCACGCGTTGGACGCCGACGCCCGCCGGGCGCCCGACGTCGTCGTGCTCGACCCGCCGCGCGGGGGCGCCGGCATCCCCGTCATGCAGCGCCTGGCGGAGGTGGCCCGGTCACGGATCGTCCACGTCGGTTGCGACGCCGCGAGTCTGGCCCGGGACGTCGGCGCGCTCGTCGCGGCCGGGTGGACGCTGACGGACCTGCGTGGCGTCGCTGCGTTCCCCGGTACCCACCATGTCGAGGGGATCGCGGTGCTGGATGCCCCGGTCGCGCGCTGAACCGCCACGGCGGTCGGCGGCCGACCGACCGACCGCGGGCGAGCCGGCGGGCCCTCAGCCCGTAGACTGGCGATTCGACCCATCGGGGTGTCGGACAGGGAAGGGGCAGTCGACAGCAATGAGCGTGCTCGATCAGGTGAACGGCCCCTCGGACCTCAGGGGGCTCGGACCCGACGAGTTGGGCCGGTTGTGCGGCGAGATCCGCGAGTTCCTCATCCGCAAGGTCGCTGCCACGGGCGGGCACCTCGGACCCAACCTGGGCGTCGTCGAGCTGACGGTCGCCCTGCACCGCGTGTTCGACTCGCCGCGCGACCCCATCGTCTTCGATACCGGGCACCAGTCATACGTGCACAAGATGCTCACCGGGCGCCGGGATTGCTTCGACGGCCTGCGCACCCGCGGGGGCCTCTCCGGCTACCCGTGCCGGGCGGAGAGCGAGCACGACATCGTCGAGTCCTCGCACGCCACCGCGTCGCTGTCGTACGCGGACGGGCTCGCCAAGGCCTTCGCGCTGCGTGGCGAGCGCGACCGGACCGTCGTCACCGTGATCGGGGACGGGGCGATGACCGGTGGCATGGCGTGGGAGGCCCTCAACAACATCGCGGCCGCGAAGGACCGGCCCATGGTGATCGTCGTCAACGACAACGGGCGATCGTATTCACCGACGATTGGCGGTCTCGCCGAGCGGCTGGGTGCCCTGCGTCTGCAGCCCGCGTACGAGAAGGCGATGGACCGGACGAAGAGCGCCCTGACCGCCCGCAAGGATGTCGTCGGCAAAGCGGTCTACTCGGTACTGCACGGCATCAAGGCCGGCGTCAAGGACGTCGTGTCTCCCCAGGAGCTGTTCGCCGACCTCGGCCTCAAGTACATGGGTCCGGTCGACGGGCACAACCTCGCCGCCACCGAGGCGGCACTCCGACTCGCCAAGGACTTCGGGGGCCCGGTGGTGGTCCACGTGGTCACCCGCAAGGGCATGGGCTACGTCCACGCGGAGAACAACGAGGCCGATCAGATGCACGCCACCGGGGTGATCGACCCCGAGACCGGCAAGCCGCTGTCGACCTCGTCGTCCGTCGACTGGACCTCGGTGTTCTCCGAGGAGCTCTGCGCGATCGGCACAGAGCGTGACGACGTCGTGGCGATCACCGCCGCGATGGCGGGGCCCACCGGGCTCGCGGCGTTCGGCGAGCGGTTCCCCGATCGGATGTTCGACGTCGGTATCGCCGAGCAGCACGCGGTTGCCTCCGCGTCCGGGCTGGCCCTGGGCGGGATGCATCCCGTGGTGGCCGTCTACTCGACCTTCCTCAACCGGGCCTTCGACCAGCTCCTCATGGACGTCGCCCTCCTCCGTCAGCCCGTGACCCTGGTGCTGGACCGTTCGGGCGTGACCGGCCCCGACGGCGCCAGCCACAACGGGATGTGGGACCTGTCGCTCACCGGCATCGTCCCCGGCGTGCGGGTGGCCGCGCCGCGCGATGCGCTCACCCTGCGCCAGGAGCTCCGCGAGGCCGTGGCCGTCGACGACGGCCCCACTGTCGTGCGCTTCCCCAAGGGCTCCGTGGGCGAGCCCGTGCCGGCCCTGGCCACCTCCGAGGACGGCGTGGACCGCGTTCACGGCCCGGGTGATGCCGAGGTGCTGGTGGTGGCCGTGGGCCCCATGGTCGCTCCGGCCGTGGCCGCGGCCCGCGCGCTCGAGGCCGAGGGGATCTCCGTGGACGTGGTCGACCCGAGGTGGGTCTACCCCGTGCCGGCGTCGATCGTCGAGTCCGCCCGCGGCCGCCGCCTGGTGGTGACGGTCGAGGACAACGGACTCCACGGCGGAGTCGGGTCCGCGGTCTCGGCCCGCCTGGACGGTGCCGCGGTGCAGTGCGACCGTATCGCACTGGGCATCCCGCAGGAGTTCCTCGACCACGGCTCCCGCGCAGAGATCCTCTCCGAGGCCGGCCTGACCGCGGAGGGGATCGCCGAGAGCATCAGGGCCCGCCTGGCACTGTGACCGCGGCCCGGCCGACCAGGCGGGTCAGCTCTCCGCCCGGAACCGGCGCACCGCCTCGAGCAGGGGGCCGGTCGTCAACTCGATCTGCCACTCGCGTGCTTCTTCCTCACGCAGAACCTCATGGAGCAGTTCGGCGTCGTCGGCGGGAGTGGTGGTTGCCGCACGCCAGACCCACAGCCGCAGTGTCGAAGGCTTGAGGAGCAGCCCCTGGTCGATGCCCAGGTCGTCGGCGAGAGCGGCGATCGCCTCCCGCGCGACGTCCAGGAGCGCGGCGGCCTCTGGCTCGTTGCGCTTCCAGGACGCGTGCGGGGGATGCTCGGCGGGCGGCCCCTGACGTGACGGCAGGTCCTCGCGGCCGAGCCCGTCGGCCCATTCCAGTGCGGCCAGCCATTCGCCGACCAGGCGTCTGCGTTGCGGGCCGTCGAAACCGTCGATCGCCAGTAGCGCGGACCGGCTGGTCGGGCCTACCCGTGCGGCCTCGATGACGGCGGCGTCGGCCAGCAATCGCTTGGGGGCGATGTCCCGCTCGGCGGCCACGCGGTCGCGGGCCATCCACAGCTCCCGCGCGCGGGCCAGCTGGCGGGCGTCGCGCAGACTCGACAGGCGCGTCAGACGTCGCCAGGGGTCGGCGGCGGCCGGGGCCGGGACCGAGTCGACGAGGTGCCGACACTCCGCCTCGAACCACTCACGGCGGCCCAGGGCGTCGAGTCGGGGCAGCACCTCGTCCGCCAGTTCGTGGAGTAACAGCACGTCGTAGGCCGCGTAGTCGAGCCACGCGGCGGGCAGCGGCCGGCGGGACCAGTCCGCGGCCGAGTGCGCCTTGGCCAGCCCGATCCCGAGGTGCTCGGAGATCATGGCGGCGAGGTTGACCCTCTCGATCCCGAGGAACCGGCCGGCGAGCTCGGTGTCCACCAGCGACGTGGGATGGATGCCGAGCTCGCGGAGGGACGGCAGGTCCTGGCTCGCGGCGTGGAACAGCAGCGGCCGCTCCGAGAGGACGGTGGCGAGCGGTCCGACGGTCCGGCCCGGGGTCTCCGGGTCCACGAGCAGGGCGGGCTCGCCGGGGACGCGGAGCTGGAGGAGGAACGCGCGCTCGGAGTAGCGGATCCCGGAGGCGCGTTCGACGTCCACCGCGATCGGCTCGGACGACGCGTCCAGGGCGTCGACGACCGCACCGATTCCGGAGAGGTCGTCGATGAACTCGTACTCGGCAGGGGGAGGCGCCGCCCCGGGCGGGGTCTCGCCGCGGCGGCGCCCGCTCACGCCCGTCCGTGCAGGGACGTGACCCCGACGGGCGGCAGGCCGGCGGCCTGCGCCAGGGTCTTGCAGAACGCCGACGCGTGGCCGGTGAGGTCCGGCTCGAGGGCCGTCCACGACGCGCGCAGCTCCAGCTGATGGGCCTGCGGGGGGCCGGCGATGTCGCCGTAGCGGACGGAGGCCGTGCTGGTGACGGTCCCGCCGAGGGCCGTGTACGGTCCGGCCTCCTCGTCGAGCGCCTCGGTCAGCCAGCTCCACGCCACCTGCGGCAGGAGCGGATCACCCGCCAACGAGGCCTCCATGTCCGCCTGGATGTACGCGACCAACCGCAGGGTGCCGTTCCACGCGTCGTCGCCTGACGGGTCGTGCAGCAGGATGAGCCGGCCGAACGCGTCGCCGTCGGAGAATTCCGGCACGTCGTCGCCCCGGGGCGGGAGGATCTCCACACCGAGGGCGTGACTGTAGGGCGCCAGTCGCTGCGGCGGGCGGATCGGGCCGACCGAGATCTCGGGGCGGACCTCGAGCCGCGACAGCGACTCGACCGCCGCCCGGAAGACCTCGGGCTCGCCGTCATTGACCGATGTGCTCACAGGTCGTCACGCTAGCGACCACCGCCACGGGCGTGGAAGAGGCGCGCCGTCACCTGGCCGGGTGGGCAGACCGGCCCCGGCGGTCACTTCATGGGACGATGGAGGCGTGTTGAACTCTGATGCGTCCTCGTCCCCCCTTCCCGGCGGCGCCCCCGGCGCCGGAACCACCGAGCGGGTGGCCGTGGCCCCGGGCCGTCGCGCCGGGACCGGCCCCTACCTCGACGAGGTGACGGGCAGGGGCGGGTCGCACACGCCGGTGTGGTTCATGCGCCAGGCGGGACGGTCCCTGCCCGAGTACAAGGAGGTCCGGGGCGGCTCGACCATGCTCGAGGCGTGCTTCGACCCGGAGATGACCTGCGAGATCACGCTGCAGCCGGTGCGCCGTCACGGCGTGGACGCGGCGATCTTCTTCTCCGACATCGTCATCCCCCTGGCCGCGGCCGGCGTGGACATCGACATCGTCCCGGGGACCGGTCCCGTGGTGGCCGAGCCGATCCGCGACGAGTCCGACGTGGCCGCGCTGCCCGAGCTCACCCCGGACCGACTGGAGGCCATCGAGGAGGCGGTCCGGCTCATCACCGCGGAGCTCGACCCGGCCGTGGCCCTCATCGGCTTCGCGGGCGCGCCCTTCACCCTGGCCTCCTATCTCATCGAGGGCGGCCCCAGCCGCAACCACGAGCACACCAAGTCGCTCATGTACTCCCGCCCCGAGGTGTGGAACGCGCTGATGGGCAAGCTCGCCGACCTCACGACCGTGTTCCTCCGCGCGCAGATCGGGGCGGGCGTCGACGCGATCCAGCTCTTCGACTCGTGGGCCGGGGCGCTGACCGAGCGGGACTACCGCTCTCTGGTCCTGCCGCATTCCACGCGCATCTTCTCCGACGAGGTCATCTCCTCGGTACCGCGCACGCACTTCGGCGTGGGCACCGGCGAGCTGCTCGGCGCCATGAGTGAAGCCGGCCCAGAGGTGGTGGGCGTGGACTGGCGCATCCCACTCGACGACGCCGCCGCCCGGGTGCCCGGCAAGGTCCTGCAGGGCAACCTCGACCCGGCGATGCTCTTCGCCGACCGCTCGGCCCTGGACGGCGAAGTCCGGCGCATCCTCGAGGAGGGGCGCCGCGCCCGCGAGGCCGGCTCCGCCGGGCACGTCTTCAACCTCGGCCACGGGGTCCTGCCCGCGACCGACGCGGGTGCCGTGACCCACGTGGTGGAGCTCGTCCACGAACTCTCCGGCAAGTGACGGAGACGTCGCCGCGGGTCGTCGTGGTGGGGGGCGGCCTCAGCGGACTGACGGCCGCCTACCAGCTCTCCCTGGAGCTCCCCGACGCCCACGTGACCGTCCTCGAGGCGTCGGCGTCACCCGGGGGAGCGCTGCACACGGTCGACTTCCCGTCGGGGCCCATGGAGCTCGGTGCGGAGGCGTTCATCGCCCGCCGCCCCGAGGCCTCACAGCTCGTCGTCGAACTCGGCCTCACCGACTCGCTGCGCCACCCGGGCCCGCTCGGGCCGGCCATCCTCACCGGCGGGCGCGCGGTCCCCATGCCGCGCGGGACCCTCATGGGTCTGCCGTCGGACGTCGACGCCCTGTCGGAGGTGCTCGGCCCCGCCGAGCGGGAAGTCGCCGCGCGCGAGGCGGATCTGCCGCTCGCGTGGGAGCCTGGCTCGGACGTGTCCCTGGGCGCCCTGGTCGCCGAGCGGTTCGGCCCCGCGGTCGTCGCCCGGCTCGTCGATCCCATGCTCGGCGGGGTGTACGCCGCCCCCAGCAGCGGGCTCGGCCTGCGCCAGGTCGTGCCCGGGCTCGCCGAGGCGCTCGATCGCGGCGCACCTAGCCTCACCGCCGCCGCCCGCCAGCTCACCGGCACCCGCACGCCCGGCCCGGTGTTCGCCACTCTCGACGGCGGCTATCGCGTCCTCGTCGACGCACTCGCCGCCGCCTCCGGCGCCCTGATCCGCACGGGCGCGAGGTGCACCTCCCTGCGTCGCGAGGGCAACGGATACACGCTGGCGGTCGCCGGCGACCGCGGGTCGTGGACCGAGAACGCGGACCTCGTCGTCGTCGCCGTCCCTGTTCGCCACGCCGCGCCGCTTCTCACCGCCGCCGGCGGCCTCGACGCCGGGGAACAGGCGCTGTCCGGGATCCGCACGGCCTCCTCGGCCGTCGTCGCGCTCGAGGTCGACCGCTCGACGAACCTCCCCGAGCGGTCCGGAATCCTCGTCGCAACCGACGAACCGGTGCCGTTCAAGGCCATGACCTTCACGAGCCACAAGTGGCCCCACCTCGACACCCGCCCCGGTCACCTGGTGCGGGTGTCGTTCGGGCGACTCGACGACGACGAGGTGCTCGCCTCCGACGACGCCGCCCTCACCCGGATGGCCGGGTCCGCGCTGGGGGGACTGTGCGGCTCGGTGCCGACGATCCTGCACTCGCGGGTGCGCCGCTGGACGGACGCACTCGCCGAGATCGGCCCCGGTCACGACGCCCGGATCGCCGGGGTACGGGCCGAGCTGGCCGAGCGGCTACCCGGCGTGGAGCTCGTCGGCGGGGCGACCGAGGGCGTAGGGGTACCCGCCTGTATCGGGTCGGCACGGGCCGCGGCCCGTCGGCTGGCCGCGAAGTGGCAGGATTGAGCCATGGCACGCCTCGACTACAAGAAGCTCAACTCCACCCTGCGCTACCTCATGTTCTCGGTCTTCACCGTGACGCCCGGGCAGCTCGGAGACGACCGGGACGCGGTCGCCGCGGATCTCGAGACCTTCCTCGCCCGCTACGAGGGCACGGACGTCGTGGTGCGCGGACTGTACGACGTCTCCGGCCTGCGCGCCGAGGCCGACTTCATGTTCTGGACCCACGCCGAACACATCGAGGACCTGCAGCGGTTCTACAACGACTTCCGACGCACCACCCTGCTCGGCCGGGCCAGCACGGCGTTCTGGTCCAACACCGCCCTGCACCGGCCCGCCGAATTCAACAAGAGCCACATCCCCGCGTTCCTCGCCGAGGAGGAACCGGGAGCGTACATCTCCGTGTACCCGTTCGTGCGTTCCTACGAGTGGTACCTGCTGCCCGACGAAGAGCGGCGCCAGATCCTCGCCGAGCACGGTCGCGCCGCCCGCGAGTATCCGGACGTCCGCGCGAACACCGTGCCCGCGTTCTCGCTGGGTGACTACGAGTGGATCCTCGCCTTCGAGGCGCCGCAGCTCGACCGCATCGTCGATCTCATGCGGATCATGCGCTCGACCGAGGCCCGTCGCCACGTGCGCGAGGAGATCCCGTTCTTCACCGGGCCGCGCGTCACGGCCGCGCAGCTCACCGCGTCCCTGCCGTAGGGTCCACGCTCACCCGACAGAGCGCGGAAAAGGGGCCGGCCGGAACTGATCCGGTCGGCCCCTTTCGCGCGTGTCGCGCTCAGCCCTCGGCGGGCTCGAGCGTCAGGCTCACCGAATTGATGCAGTATCGCAGGTCGGTGGGCGTGCCGTAGCCCTCGCCGGCGAACACGTGTCCCAGGTGACCGTGGCAGTTGGCGCAGATGACCTCGGTGCGGGTCATGCCGAGCGAGGTGTCCTCGCGCTCGATGACCGCGTCGCCGGCCAGCGGAGTGAAGAACGAGGGCCAGCCGCAGTTCGACTCGAACTTGGCGTCGCTGCGGAACAGCTCCGCACCGCAGCCGCGGCAACGGTAGACGCCCTCGGTCTTGGTGTCGTTGTACTCGCCCGTGAAGGGCCGCTCGGTCCCGGCCTGCCGCAGGACCTGGTACTCCGCCGGGGTGAGGCGGCGGCGCCACTCGGCGTCGTCGAGGGTGAAGTCGGGCTGGGGGGTGTGGCTGTCGGTGGGCTTGCTCATGCCCGCAGGTTACGCCGCCGCGGCAGCCGGTGCGATCCGCTCGTGGCGGCTGGGGTCCGAGCGGCGCCACAGGAGCACCACCAGGACGGTGGCCAACAGCAGCAGCCAGCCGAGGGTCGGGTGCGCGAACTCGAGCAGCCGCCCGTAGTACGGCCAGCGTGTCGACTCCCAGAAGTCGAGTGTGAAGAACCCGTAGGCGGCGAGCCACGCCGGCCAGGTGCGCACCAGGGACCTGTCGAGCACCACCGTGAGCATGATGGGGATGAGCATCATGGAGTAGTACATCTGGCCGAGGGTGGAGACGAGGAACACACCGGTGAGGACGACGCCGGAGGTGGTGGCGAGCCACAGCACCTCGTGGTTGTGGCGGTACTCGAGCAGCAGCCACACCGCCAGCAGCGTCGCGGCCACCACGAGGATCCGCGCGACCAGGATGAGCGGCTCCGGGACCCCGTAGTACAGACCGAGCCCCGCGAGCGAGCTGTTGTAGTAGTCACGCACCTCGCCCATGTAGGCCAGTGTGGTGTCGAGGTAGCTGCGGGCGTCGACGGTCAGCGCCCAGCCGGCGGCCATGGCCACGGCGGGGATCGCGGCGGCCGTGACGAACGGTTGCCACTGCCTGCGGATGAGCGGCAGCACGAGTAGAGGCGCCAGCATCGGTTTGATCGCGAGCGACAGGCCGATGGCCACGCCGGCCCACCACAGGCGCCGGCGGTGCAGGAGGTACAGGAACGCGACCTGGCAGAGGAAGATCACGCCGTTGACGTTCGTGAACACCAGCGTGTTGGTCACGGCCTCCGTGCAGAACGCGGCCAGCAGGATCGCGGGGGCGGCGAACGACCGGACGTCCAGGTCGAACAGCCGCATCAGCAGCCACAGCGCGGCGATGATCGCGGCGGTGTTGAGGCCGATGAACAGCCAGCGGGCGAGCGTGTAGTTGTCGATCATCCCGAACGGGGCCAGCATCAACGTCCCGCTGGGGGCGTAGAGGTAGTGCGGCTGGACGGTCAGCAGGTTCTCGGCGTACACCGGCTCGCCGGCGAGGAACCGCCTGGTGGCGGCGTAGACCGTGCCGAAATCGTTGGTGATCGAGCCGTTGACGGCCCGGATCAGGACACGGTGGATGACGGTCATGATCGCCAACGGCCACAACACGTGGGCAAGGACGCGGGGCACGGTCATCGTGTTTCGGGTGGGCAACGGCACGTCAGGCAGGGTACCGCCTGGCCCTCCGGGGTCGGGCGAGGCGCTCCGGTCGGTCAGGACGGGCAGGCGGCGGAGTCCTCGGCGGTGTCGGGGTCGGCCAGGAATCCGGTCACCGCGGTTCGGGCGCACCCGGAGTGCAGGATCACCCGCGACCCGGGCGCGCCCCAGGTGAGCGTGCGGACGTCGGTGGCGCCGGCGGCGGTGAGCGCGGCGACGGACGGTTCGACGGCGGCGGCGCCGGCGACGGGGTCGGCGATCCCGCCCAGGAGCAGGACCGGGACGTCGGCGGGCACGCTGACCGGGGCCTGCCCGGGGACGGGCCAGGTGGAGCATGCGGACAGCTGCGCGGCGAGGATCTCCCCGAACGGCGGGGTCCCGGCCCACTCGGTGCTCAGTTCGTCGACGCGGTTGACCGGCACGCGGCGTGACAGGTCGGAGCACCCGGCCACGTACGGCAGGGAGGTCCCGGACAGTTCTGTGGCGCGGTCGCGGACGCTGTCGGGGGTCTCGTCGGGCGCCGCGCTCACGAGGTCGCCGAGGATCACGTCGCCCGGGGACGGGGCGCCGGCGGAGGCGCCGGACAGGTCGGCCAGCGCGGAGCGGACGACGTCGGACAGCAGGGCTGCGGCCACGGTCGCGCCGGGGTCGCGGGCGCGGTCGAGGGCCCGGGCGATCGCGTCGACCTTCTGGTCGGCGTCGCCGGGTCC
>NZ_KV823944.1:0-2473 GCF_001815995.1 Dietzia sp. HMSC21D01
CCGGCCGTCCGCCCGCAGCAGGGCGGTGAAGGCGCGCAGTGACGGGTTCAGATCGGCGACCCGGTCGAAGGCGGCGTCGAGGGTCTCCAGCGCGCCGGTGGCGCCGGTGCGCACGGCCTCCGCGGTCGCGGTCGCGGACGAGGGATCGGTGGTCACGGCCCCGATCGTACGACGGCGGGGGTGTGCGCCCGTGGCGATCATCGGGGTGGGGTGTCGGTGCCGGCGGGTAGCCTGGGGCGATACCGACGACGTCGGGTGCACGACCGGGCCCTCCGACCGGCTGGGCCGTCCTTCCACACGAGGACCGAATGGAACGCAAGAGCAACACCGTCTTCCGCAACCTCGCGATCGCGGGCGTGATCATCCTGGCCATCGTCGGGTTCTCGTTCTTCGCGAACGACGACCGCGGTTTCGCCGAGGTCGACACCTCGGTGGCGTTGGCGCAGGTCGACGCCGGCAACGTCAGGGAAGCGCTGATCGAGGACCGGGAGCAGCAGCTGCGCCTCACGCTCGAGAACCCGATCACGCCCGAGGAGGGTGCGGAGGAGACGGACCAGCTCCTCGCCAAGTACCCGGAGCGGGCCGCGGATCAGATCTTCGACCGGGTGGCCGCGGCGGAGCCGGAGAAGTACGACACGGCGGTCACCCAGCAGGGCTTCCTGTCGCAGATGCTGTCGTTCCTGCTGCCCATGCTCATCCTGTTCGGGCTGCTGTTCTTCTTCATGTCCCGGATGCAGGGTGGCAAGGGCGGACTGTTCGGGGTGGGCAAGTCGCGCGCCGTCGAGTTCACCAAGGACATGCCCCAGACCACGTTCGCGGACGTCGCGGGCGAGGACGAGGCGGTCGAGGAACTCAACGAGATCAAAGACTTCCTGCAGAACCCCGCGCGGTACGAGCGCCTCGGCGCCAAGATCCCGCGCGGTGTCCTGCTGTACGGCCCGCCCGGCACCGGTAAGACCCTCCTCGCGCGCGCTGTCGCGGGCGAGGCCGGGGTGCCGTTCTACTCCATCTCCGGTTCGGACTTCGTCGAGATGTTCGTCGGCGTCGGCGCCTCGCGTGTGCGGGACCTGTTCGAGAAGGCCAAGCAGAACGCGCCCTGCATCGTGTTCGTCGACGAGATCGACGCCGTGGGCCGGCACCGCGGGTCGGGCACCGGCGGCGGTCACGACGAGCGCGAGCAGACCCTCAACCAGCTCCTCGTGGAGATGGACGGGTTCGACGACCGCTCGACCGTCATCCTCATCGCCGCCACCAACCGGCCCGACGTCCTGGACCCGGCGCTGCTGCGCCCGGGCCGGTTCGACCGTCAGGTCCCGGTGACCAATCCGGATCTCAAGGGCCGTGAGGCGATCCTCGCCGTCCACTCGGTCGGCAAGCCGCTGGCCGCGGACGTCGACATGACGTCCCTGGCCCGGCGCACCATCGGAATGTCGGGTGCGGACCTGGCCAACGTGCTCAACGAGGGCGCGCTGCTGGCGGCGCGTCTGGGCCGCGACGAGATCGACATCGAGATCCTCGAGGAGGCCACGGACCGCGTGGTGGGCGGCCCGCGCCGCAAGCACCGGGTGATCAGCGAGCACGAGAAGAAGGTCACCGCCTACCACGAGTCGGGACACGCCCTGGCCGCGTGGGCGATGGAGGACCTAGAGCCCGTCCACAAGGTCACCATCCTCGCCCGCGGCCGCACCGGCGGTCACGCTCTCGTGGTCCCCGAGGACGACAAGTCGTTGATGACGCGCGCAGACATGATCGCGAGGATCGTCATGGCGATGGGCGGTCGCGCCGCCGAGGAGTACGTCTTCGGCGAGCCCACGTCGGGAGCCAGTTCGGACATCGAGCAGGCCACCCGCATCGCCCGCACGATGGTCGCCGAGTACGGCATGAGCGCCAAGCTCGGCGCCGTGAAGTACGGCGGCGAGGGCGGGGACCCGTTCCTCGGCCGCGGCGGCTCCGCGGCGGGGGAGTACTCGCCCGAGGTCGCCAAGATCATCGACGACGAGGTCCGCCGGATCATCGACGCCGCCCATACCGAGGCGTGGCAGGTGCTCGAGTCCAACCGCGACATCCTCGACGCGGTCGCGGGCGAGCTGCTCGAGAAGGAGACCCTGCGCCAGGACGATCTCGAGAGGCTCTTCGCCGACGTGGTCAAGCGCCCGCGGATCACCGAGTTCGACGACTTCGGTGGCCGCATCCCGTCGACGCGGCCGCCCATCAAGACCCCGGGAGAGCTGGCCAAGGAGCGCGGCGAGCCGTGGCCCCCGCCGGTGACCGACCCGTTCGCGATGCCGGTCCTGCCGACCGGTCGCGATGCGGGTGACCGCGCGTCGGACGGCGACTCTCGGGCCCACGACCGGCCGGGCGACGAGCGCAACGGTGTCGGCGCCTCCGCCGGTGTGCCCCGCGGCCCGGCAGGTTCCGCCGACCGCGGTCAGGGCTCGTCCGGCATCCCCGCCTACGGGACGCCGCCGCCCCC